>CAVIGZ010000027.1:0-24211 GCA_963642565.1 Bacteroidaceae bacterium
ATTAAAGGATTTTGCATAAATTTGCAGTCTGTTTTATGGCCGTGGAGCTCCGGAAGTTCCGTGCCGATGGTGCGGGCGCTTGCGGCTGAAACTTAATAAAGTTTTGTTTTTATGTACGCAATTGTTGACATTGCAGGACAGCAGTTCAAGGTTGAGGCAGGGAAGGAGATCTTTGTTAACCGTCTCGCGGCGGCCAAGGATTCCCCGGTCGAGTTCGACAAGGTGCTGCTGGTTGACTCCGAAGGGCAGATCAAGCTCGGTAATCCTTATGTAAAGGGTGCGGTTGTGAAGGCCACAGTTCTCGATGACGGGGCGAAGGCTGACAAGGTGCTCGTGTTCAAGAAGATCCGTCGCAAGGGATTCCAGAAGCTCAATGGCCACCGCCAGAAGCTTTCCAAGATCCGTATCGATGAAATCGCTTAATTTCCAAGAGTAACAGATTATGGCACACAAGAAAGGACAATCAAGTTCAAAGAACGGCCGTGAGTCTCATTCCAAAAGGCTTGGACTCAAGAAATTCGGCGGTGAGGTCGTAAAGGCCGGCAACATCATCGTAAGGCAGAGGGGCACTGTCCACAATCCTGACAAGAACGTCGGGATGGGCAAGGATCACACTCTCTACGCTCTGGTTGACGGAACCGTGAAGTTCACAAGGAAGAGAGAGGACAAATCCTACGTCTCGGTTATCCCTTTTGAGAACTAAGACTCGGAGGATTCATAGATGAAGAGGGCTGGCTTCGAGTTATCGCGCCTGTCCTCTTTTTGTTTTGAAATCAGACTATTCATCATACAATGCTTACACTCAAAACGCTTCGTGACGATCCTCAGCATGTGATCGGGAAGCTTGCGGTAAAGAATTTCGATGCGAAGGCCATCGTGGAAAAAGTCCTTGAGCTGGACACGAACAGAAGAAACCTTCAGACTGAGAGCGACGCCCTTGTGGCTCGGCAGAAGCAGCTCGCCAACAGGATCGGCGGACTGATGAAGGACGGAAAGAAGGCTGAGGCCGAAGAGGTCAAGAAGGAAGTGGCCGAACTGAAAGCCAAGTCCTCAGAACTTCTCGCAAAGGCCGATGAGAACAACAAGGAACTGGAGGCTCAGCTGGTCCTTCTTCCGAACATGCCTTGCGACCTTGTGATCCCCGGAAAGGGAGCCGAGGACAATCAGGTGGTGAAGATGGGCGGCCCGGAGGTCAATCTTCCGGAACATGCCCTTCCGCACTGGGAACTTGCCAGGAAGTACGACATCATTGATTTCGACCTGGGCGTGAAGCTCACCGGAGCCGGTTTCCCTGTCTATAAGGGCAAGGGAGCGAGACTCCAGAGGGCCCTCATCAACTTCTTCCTCGACATAAACACCGCCGCCGGCTACAAGGAGGTCGAGCCGCCGGTCATGGTCAACGCCGCTTCCGGTTTCGGTACCGGCCAGCTGCCTGACAAGGAGGCCCAGATGTATTATGTCGGGCTTGATGACTTCTACCTCATCCCGACCGCCGAAGTCCCTGTCACCAACATATTCAGGGATGTCATCCTCGGCAACGGCGACTTCCCGCAGAAGATGACCGCCTACACTCCGTGCTTCCGCCGCGAGGCAGGCTCCTACGGAAAGGACGTGAGAGGCCTGAACCGTCTGCACCAGTTCGACAAGGTCGAGATCGTGCGCGTCGAGAAGCCTGAGAACTCCTACGCCGCTCTGGACGAGATGGTAGCCCACGTGGAGGGCATAGTAAACAAACTCGGCCTGAAGTACAGGATCCTCCGTCTGTGCGGAGGCGACCTGAGCTTCACCTCGGCCATCACCTACGACTTCGAACTCTGGTCAGCCGCCCAGGGACGTTGGCTTGAGATCTCCTCCGTCTCCAACTTCGAGACCTATCAGGCGAACCGTCTGCACCTGCGTTACCGTGACGCGGAAGGCCGGATACAGCTCTGCCACACCCTGAACGGAAGTTCGCTCGCTCTCCCTCGCGTGGTGGCCGCCCTGCTTGAGGACAACCAGAAGGACGACAGGATCGTCATCCCTGAGGTACTCCGTCCTTACACCGGATTCGACTGCATTGACTAACCGACTGCGGCTTACAAGCCACAGGACGAACCGAGATGTCCAAGACGACCATCATAGGAATAGACCCCGGAACCAATCTTCTTGGTTTCGGGGTCATTGATGTCATCGGCGGCAGACCCGTGTTCGTGGACATGGGCGTGCTGGACCTGCGGAAAGAGGCGGACGCATATTCAAAACTCCGCCAGATCTACGACACCGTCACCGAAGTCTGCAGGACCTACCACGGCACCGAGATGGCGCTGGAATCCCCGTTCTACGGCAAGAATGCGCAGGTCATCCTGAAACTGGGGCGCGCGCAGGGGGCTGCGATGCTTGCCGCTCTTGAATATGGCATCACCGACATCCATGAATATGCTCCCAGGGAGGCCAAGCAGGCGATCACCGGCAACGGCGCCGCCTCCAAGGAGCAGGTGAGCGTGATGCTGCGCAAGACCCTTGGCGTGGAGTTCCAGCCGGAGCATCTGGACGCCACGGACGCGCTCGCCATCGCCCTTTGCCACCATTACAACATTTCCTCCCCTTTGGCGAAGATCAAAAGTTCCGGTGGCTGGGAGAAGTTCATCAAGGACAATCCTGACCGGGTCAAGTGATGTTCCCGGGGGCCTTGGAATATTTAGAAGCTGTTTTTTTATCGCCATGATTAAACCGCCGCGGCGTTTGCCTGTCAAAGGAAGTGTTAGGTTGATCAGTTAGTCGAGTATTCCTTATGAACTTAAAGAAATTCATCACTTTTGTCGCCGGCGTCCTGTCGGCTTTTTCTTTGGCCTTCGCCCAGGGGGGCGCTGTCACATTGTCGCTTACGGATTCCTCCTCCGGTGAGGCTGTCGGATTCGCGACCGTGTCCCTTACAAAACCGGATGCCCAGAAGCCTTACAAGTATGCCTTGAGTGACGACAAGGGCAAAACGGTCTTTGAGAAAGTCGCTGCGGGAAAATATGTCCTGAAGGCGGAACTTCTTGGCTACAAGCCGTTGACCAAGACCATTGAGGTCAAGGGGAAACTGGATCTCGGGGCGCTGAAGATGGATCCTGACAAACAGGTGCTGGACGCGGCGAGCGTCTCCGCCGCCGGAAACCCGATCGTGATGAAGAAAGACACCATTGAGTACAACGCCTCGTCCTTCAAGACGACCGAGAACGATGTTCTGGAGGATCTGCTGAAGAAACTTCCTGGCGTCGAGGTCTCCGAGGACGGTACGGTCACGGCGAACGGTCAGACAATCAGTAAGATAACAATTGACGGAAAGACCTTCTTCCTGGATGACCCGCAACTTGCCTCCAAGAATATCCCCGCGAAGATCATCGAGAAGGTGAAGGTCGTGGAGAAGAAGTCCGAGCAGGCCGAGTTCACCGGCATCGATGACGGCAATGACGAGACGATCATCGACCTTTCCATCCAGAAAGGCATGATGAACGGTCTTTTCGGGAATGTCATGGCCGGAGCGGGCCACGATGTGCGCAAACAGGTCTCCGGCTCCGAGCTGTCTTCCGGCAACGGAGACTGGCGCTATCAGGGTGCGGGATTCCTCGGCCGTTTCACGGACAGTAACCAGCTCAGCGTCATCATCAACGGCAACAACACCAACAACCGCGGATTCAACGACCTTGCCGGCAGCATGATGCAGGGGATGCGCGGCGGTGGCGGCGGAATGGGCCGCGGCAGCCGCGGGTGGGGTCCGGGCAACGGAATTACGACATCCTGGATGGGCGGTCTGAACGGCAACACAAGCCTGTTCGACGGCAAGATGGATCTCGGCGGCAACTACCTCTACAACAACAACGAGACCTACGTGGAGGAGGACAGCAGGAAGATCACCTATCTGGACGACTACAACCTCATCTACAACAACAAGGGTTCCAGCACGACCAACTCCGACGGGCATCGTTTCGGAGTCCGTTTGGAGCATAAGTTCTCGGAGAACACGTCGATCCTCTTCCAGCCGCAGGTAAGCTTCGGCAACGGCGACTTCAACGAGATCTCCGAATTCTCCACCCTGACGGAAAGGGACGGCCTGACATCCCGCACCAACGAGGGTTTCACCAGCAGCACAGGCTCGAACAGCAACTGGAGGACCAACGGATTCTTCCTCTTCCGCCAGAAGCTCGGCAAGGCCGGCAGGACCCTCTCGTTCAACGCCCGCTACAACTTCAGCGGCAACGAGACCAACGGCTTCAACCAGTCTCTGACACGCACGTTTGATGAATATGATGACCCGGCGGACTCTGTCATCAACCAGCGTTACAACCAGAATCAGGACACGAAGTCATTGAGCGGCCGTCTCACCTACACCGAGCCACTCGGCAAAGGCTTCTTCGTCGAGGCCAACTACGAGGCTTCCTGGAACAGGACAACCTCCACGAAGAACACGTTCGACAGCGGTGTGGTCTCGGATTTCAGCGCCTCGAACCTTGTGTACAACCCTCTTGGGGAAGTGGCGAACGATGTCTATTCAAGTGAGATCGTCAACCGCTACGTCAACCAGACCATCGGCGCGAACTTCGTCTATCAGAAGGACAAGCTCCGCGCGCAGGCCGGCATGAGCGCCAATCCGACCGACACCCACAACGAGACAAGCGGCTACGACACCTACGACAGCCATGTCCTGAACTGGGCCCCTCAAGCGATGCTCTGGTACGACATCGATGACAACACCAATGTCCGCGGATTCTATTTCGGACGCTCGCAGCAGCCTTCCGTCAGCCAGCTGATGAAAGTGCCTGACAACACCAATCCTCTGAGCGTGTCATTCGGCAACATGTACCTTGAGCCGTACTTCAACCATGATCTCAGAAGCGAATTCCGTCACACCAACAAGAACACTTACTTCTCGGTCAATGCCGGAATCGATGGCGGCATCGTCAAGAACCCGATCGTCAACGCCCAGTGGTACGGCACGAACGGCGTGCAGTACTCCATCCCGGTCAACGGTGAAGACTCCTACAACGGCAGTTTCCGCATCATGCTGAACACTCCGATAGCCAAGTCCAACTTCAGCATATTCAACATGACGAGGGCAAGCTATTCAAAATCTTCATCATACGTCGGATCCTCGAATTTCGACATGAGCGCCTACTATGACGGGGACGACTACAGCGCCGAGAATTTCCTCGCCGACAAGTTCCTTGAGGATTTCCACACTCTTGACTTCACTTTGAACAAGCTCCAGACTGTCGGCCTGACGGAGAGACTTCGTCTGACCTACCGCAACGACATCGTGGAACTCACCGCCGGAGGCCGCACCAGAATGTCAAAATCCTGGTACACGATCGCCAACCAGTCCACGGACATGACCTGGAGCAATCAGGTTTCCGCCTCAATGAACTGGACCGTTCCCGGAGGCCTCGGCCTTGTCGCGGACGGCAACTACAACTGGTACAACGGCTACACGACAGACCAGGGAACCCAGCTGATCCTGAACGCCAAGATCACCAAGCTCCTCTTCAAGGACAAGTTCACCCTCGCCCTGAACGCCTACGACATCCTTGACCAGGCCAAGAACCTTTCGGTCTCCGATTCGTCGAACTATCACACCGAGACCTTGAACAACACTCTCGGCCGCTACATCGTGGTCTCCCTTACCTACCGCTTCGGCAATTTCGGCGGCAAGGACGGTCGCCGCGGCGGACCGGGCATGGGCCGCGGCCCGATGGGTCCTCCACCACCAAGGATGTAGTCTTATCGAATATGCCGCCCGGACGGTTGAATATTCCCGGATGGTCAAAACTTGATAAAAGCCAGCGGCAGAATAAAAAAGAAAATTCCAAATTTTGGTAACGTGCAAAATTTGGAATTTTCTTTTTTATTCTGACCGCCCTGAACGGAATCTTTTGTTATTCATCATCTGCCGTCCCGACGAAATTGACATAGTTCCTCCACTTGTCAATCATGGCGGTCATGTCGTCCGGCAGGGGAGAGTCGAACTGGATCCACTTCCCGGTGCCGGGATGGACGAAGCCAAGGGTTTTGGCGTGAAGCGCCTGACGGGGACAGATCTCGAAACAGTTCTGGATGAACTGTCTGTACTTGGCGTAGATGGTGCCCTTGCGGATCTCCGACCCGCCGTAGCGCCCGTCATTGAACAGCGGATGCCCTATGTAATTCATGTGCACCCTGATCTGGTGCGTGCGCCCGGTTTCCAGCCTGCACTCGACGACGGTCACGTACCCGAACCTCTCCAGCACCCTGTAATGCGTCACGGCATGCTTGCCGCGGTCGTCTTCGCCCGGATAGACCCTGAACCGCAGCCTGTCGTTAGGGTCGCGGCCGATGTTCCCGTCGATCGTCCCCTCATCATCCTTTAGGTTGCCCCAGACCACCGCCACGTACCGCCTCTCGATGGAATGCTCGAAGAACTGGCGCGCCAGATCCAGCTGGGTCTCGTCGTTTTTCGCCACCACGAGCAGCCCGGAAGTGTCCTTGTCAATGCGGTGTACAAGGATCCCCATCCGCTCGTCAGCCGCGTCGGGCCCCTGGGAGATTCCCAGATGATAGGAAAGGGCGTTGATCAGAGTCCCCTCGAAGTGTCCGTGTCCCGGATGCACCACCATTCCGGCGTCCTTGTTGACGACCAGAAGGTCATTGTCCTCATGGACTATGTTCAAAGGAATGTCCTGCGGAAGGATCTCAAGGCCGCGGCGGCGGTACGGCATCACGAAACGGATGACATCGCCCGGACGGATGATCAGATTGGCTTTCGCGACCTTTTCGTTCACACGCACATAGCCTTCCTTGATGGCGCACTGGACCCTGTGCCGGGAAGTGTCCTCAAGATGAGTGGCCATGTACTTGTCCACACGCATCGGAGTCTGCCCGGCATCGACGCCAAGCCGGAAATGCTCGAACATCCCCTGCTCCTCGTCCTCGACGCTCTCCTCCTGGTCGTTGTAAAGTCTCTCCTCGTCCACGTTATTCGTCCTTCTTGTCCAATGAAAGGTAGATTGTCACGTCGGATCCCATGAGAACAGGATTGTTGGAGGCTTCCGGAGTCTGCCGGGTGACGGACGCGTTGAGTGAGTCTGTGTAGTTTCTCACGCTTCTGTCGAACACTGTGCGGCCGACATTCAAGGAATTGTCGTGCACGGCATCCACAGCCCTGAGGTACTTGAGTCCCTTGACATCCGGAACATAAGTCAGATTGTCTTCCGGATTGAGTCCGACCTCAAGACTGATCTCGGAGCCTGTCTCGATCTGCCTTCCGGGCCGTATCTCACGGTTCCGGTAGATCTGCCTGAGGACATTGTTGGTGGCGATGTCGTTGACATAGATCAGCTTGCCCAAGACCAGGCCGCGGGAGTTCAACTCAGCCTTGGCCTGACGCATGGAGTAGCCTACGAGATTCGGCATGCTGACTTTCTTGGCTTTCTTGGCGTTGATCGTGAGGAGGATTCTCCTGCCTTGCTTCACACGGGAACCCGGCTTGGGATTCTGGCTGTAAACCGCTCCCCTCTCCATCTTCCTTACAAAGATGGAGTCCGTGACCTCCACCCTGAGCTTCGCGCGGGAGGCTTCATGTCTCGCCTCATTCACGGTCATGCTTGTGAGATCAGGCACCGCTATTGTCTTTCCGTGATTGGTCAGCACATTCAGCAGCAACGTGCTTGCGAGAATCAGAACCGCAAAAAACGCTGACGCAAGGATGACGTTCCTGACCATCCAGTTGCTGAAGAAGCCTTTCTTTTCTTCTTTATCTTCCATATTCAAAAATTACTTTCCGCCCGTGAAGAGCAGGTCAAACGCCCCCTCTCCCAGGAGGGCAAGTCCTATGATTGTGATGATGATTCCGGCTATCCTGTTCAGCCACATTATCTTCCGCATGTCGAACGCCTTCCTCCAGTTGCTGAAGAACCAGGAAAAGAAGAACCAGTAGGTGATCGAGCCTCCCGCGACGGCCAGGATGATCGGGTAGATCCTGAAACTTCTGTCCGACACGTCCACCTGAAAAAAGGCGAACAAGGCGAACATCACCAGCATGGCTCCCGGATTGGAGACTGTGGTGGCCACGGCCTGCAGGAAGTCCTTCGGGGATGCCCCGCGCGTCACGCTGTCCCCCGGCTCCATCTTCCTGAACGGGTCCCTGAACGCCATTGAATATCCCAGGATGGCAATCACCGGACCGCCGATCAGGAATATGACCGCCTCGTAGGTGTTGATGAAATTCTGTGCGAACGCCCATGCGAAGATCGAGATGATGGCGTAGGCCGTGTCCACGAGCGACGCTCCGAGACCGGTCGTGAAACCGGCCTTATGCCCGTAGCAGATGGATTTCTGAAGCACGAGAATCGCCACCGGCCCGAGCGGAGCCGACGCGCAGATGCCGATTATGAACGCTTTCAGAATCTCCAGCAGCATAGGCGGACACTATTTTGCCCTCATGAAAATCTGCACCGGGCAGCCTTGAAGGTCGAAATGCTCCCTGAGTTTGTTTTCCAGGAATCTCTTGTACGGCTCTTTGACGTACTGCGGCAGGTTGCAGAAGAAAGCGAATGACGGAAATCGGGTCGGCAGCTGGGCCACGTACTTGATCTTCACGTACTTGCCCTTCCATGCCGGTGGCGGGTAGTTCTCGATCTCCGGCAGCATGGCCTCGTTGAGCCTTGCGGTGGACAATCTGCGGGAATAGTTCTCGTAAACATGCCCGGCTGCGTCCAGCACATCCATGATCCTCTGTTTCTTTATGACGGAGGTGAATATGATCGGCACGTCATCGAACGGAGCGATGCGGCGGCGCAGCGCGCGTTCATATTCCTTCAGCGTGTTGCTGTCCTTTATGAAGAGATCCCATTTGTTGACCACCAGCACGCAGGCCTTGCGGTTGCGGACGATGAGGTTGAAGATGCTCATGTCCTGGGCCTCCATTCCGTTGTTGGCGTCGATCATCAGGATGCAGACATCGGAGCGTTCGATGGATCTTATGGCGCGCATCACCGAGTAGAACTCAAGGTCCTCGTTGACCTTGGTCTTCCTGCGCATCCCTGCCGTGTCCACGAGCATGAACTCATGCCCGAATTTGTTGTAGTGGGTTGAGATTGAATCCCTTGTTGTTCCCGCCACCGGGGTCACGATGTTCCTTTCCTCGCCGAGCAGGGCGTTGGTCAGGGAGGACTTGCCGACATTCGGCTTTCCGACAATCGTGATGTGCGGAAGGTCAGGGCGGTCATCGTCCTGCCGAGGCTTCTCTTCAGGAAGAAGGCGCAGAACCTCGTCCAGAAGGTCACCTGTCCCGCTTCCGTTCGCCGCTGACGTGGCCCAGATCTCTCCCAGTCCCAACGAGTAGAACTGGTAGGCGTCGAACATCTTCTCTCCTGAATCCACCTTGTTGACACACAGCGCGACAGGTTTTCCGCTCCGGCGGAGGATATCGGCGATCTCGGCATCGTAGTCGGTGATGCCGGCGGCGGCCTCGACCATGAAGATCACGGCGTCCGCCTCCTCGATGGCTATCACGACCTGTCTGCGGATCGCCTCCTCGAACACATCGTCAGAGTTGGTCGTCCAGCCTCCCGTGTCAACCACGGAGAACTCCTTGCCGCACCATTCGCATTTGCCGTAGTGGCGGTCTCTTGTCACGCCGGCGGTCTCGTCAACGATGGCCTGGCGCATTCCGACAAGTCTGTTGAAAAGTGTGGACTTTCCGACGTTCGGGCGTCCCACAATGGCTACTAAACTCATAAATATCCCGTTACATCTTAATTGTTGAACACTTTCCGCGGTTCTATTCCTTCGGCTTCCTGTCTCCGAACTCATATTCATAGAAACCGCATCCGGTGCAGGCGTCGCTGTAGGAACCGGTGCAGGAGGCATTCCTTTTGAGTTCCTTTTTGGAGAAAATCTCCTCGTCCTGCTCCCTCATGCACTTGATCCCCAGCTTGCGCATGTTCTCGTTGCGGCTGATCTCCGTCTCCGGGAACTTGCCGTTCTTGCGGAATATGATGTTGAAGCACATTCCGATGACCCCGATTCCGATGATGATCATCGCCGCGAGAAGAGTTTTCATGGCTTTTTCAGAAAATGAATTCCGTGCTGATAGGCTCGTAGTTATAGACCTTGCGGATGATCGAGGCGAAGGTTCCGGAGATCGAGACCACCTTGATCTTCCTTGTGTCAGCGTCCTTGGAAAGAGGGATCGTGTCTGTCACGAACACCTCGCTCAGGCAGGAGTTGTTGATCCTGTCGTAGGCCGGGCCGGAAAGCACGGCGTGGGTCGCGCAGGCCCTGACGCTCGCCGCACCCTTGTCCATCAGCACCTCGGCGGCCTTGACGAGGGTTCCGGCGGTGTCGATCAGGTCGTCCACGATCACGATGTTCTTGCCTTCCACGTCGCCGATCGCCGTGATGGAGGCCACCACGTTGGCCCTTTCGCGGGACTTGTGGCAGATGACGACCGGACAGGCGAGTTCCTTGGCGTAGGCGTTCGCCCTTTTCGCTCCTCCCATGTCAGGGGCGGCGATCGCAAGGTTCTCGATGTTCAGAGACCTCAGGTAAGGGATGAAGACCTTGCTGGCATAGACGTGATCGACCGGCAGGTCGAAGAATCCCTGGATCTGGTCGGCGTGGAGGTCGCAGGTCATGATCCTGTCGACTCCGGCGGCCGTCAGAAGGTTCGCGACCAGTTTCGCCCCGATCGAGACGCGCGGCTTGTCCTTGCGGTCCTGTCTGGCCCATCCGAAGTACGGCATCACCGCGATGACCTTGTCGGCCGAGGCCCTTTTGGCCGCGTCGATGGTCAGAAGAAGCTCCATCAGGTTCTCTGTCGGAGGAAAAGTGGACTGCAGGATGAACACGGTGGCGCCTCTGACGCTGTCCGTGAACGAGGGCACGAATTCTCCGTCGCTGAACCGGGTGACTTCGGAAGCGCCAAGGTGGTACTTCTCGCCGGTCTCGACTCCTATCCTGTTCAACTCGTCAACAACCTTGCAAGCAAAGTCCCTGGAGGCCCTGCAGGCAAACAATTCCATTCTGTGTTCGATGTACATTGTGCGCTATGCTATAAATTTTTGAATATATTCGAGTATTTCCTCCTTCCCCGCACCCGTCTGGGCGCTGGAGGCGAACATCGGAGGCATTTCCTCCCATTCCTCCGACAGGATCTCCTTGTCCCGCTCTATCTGCGCCTTGAGGGCGTTCGGCCCGAGCTTGTCGCCTTTCGTGAAGATTACCGCGAACGGAATGCCGTTCTCTCCGAGGCCGGCAAGGAACTCCCTGTCGATCCTTGTGATGTCGTGACGGGAATCGACCAGCACGAAGAGCAGGATCATCTCCTCGGATTTGCTGATGTAGTCGTTGATCATCCTGCGTAGCTCATCGCGTCCCTCCTTCGAGATCTTTGCGAAGCCGTAGCCCGGAAGATCGACAAGGTACCAGCTGTCGTTGATGATGAAATGGTTGATGAGTTTGGTCTTCCCCGGGGTGGATGAGGTCTTGGCAAGCTTGCGGTTGCCGCACAACATGTTGATCAGCGATGACTTGCCGACATTGGAGCGTCCGATGAACGCAAACTCCGGCAGTCTGCGGGAGGGCTTCTGGCTGACTCTGGTGCAGCTGCCTGCGAATTTTGCTTCAGTGATGGTCATCTTTCTTTCTGCCTGTGCGATTCTTTCACAAAGATAGTGGAATTTTGTTAATTTTGCAGGAAGTCGAAGACGTTATTATGGAAAAGAATTACATCGACCTCTTCACCCTTGCGGCCCGTCTGAAATCGGTTGTGGAGGGACTCTTCCCTCAGCGGCTCTGGGTCAAGGCCGAGATCAGCAGCCTGAGCCGCAAGCAGAACGGCCACTGCTATCTTGAACTGTCCCAAAGCGAGGGCGGGGGAGTCGTCGCGAAGATCCGGGCCACGATCTGGGCGTTCCGCTGGAACATCATCGACCAGCGGTTCAGGAGCGTGACGGGTTCGTCTATGGAGACCGGGATGGAGATCCTTGCCTGCGTGCAGGTCAGCTACCATCCGCTGTACGGATTTTCCCTGAACATTGACGACATCGATCCTGAGTTCACCCTCGGCGCGAACGAACGCCGCCGGCAGGAGACGATAGAACGCCTCACGAGAGAGGGCCTGCTCGACCTCCAGAAGCGTCTGCGGCTTCCAGCGCTGCCATATTCATTGGCGGTGATTTCCGCTCCGGGGGCTGCGGGCTTCGGGGACTTCCGCCATCATCTGATGGACAATGAATATGGCTTCGTGTTCAATGTGAGGCTGTTCGAGGCCTTGATGCAGGGTGACGGCGCTCCGGCTTCCATAATGGCGGCGTTCGCGGAGATCCTGTCCTCGCAGATTCATTACGATGCCGTGCTGATCATGCGAGGCGGCGGCTCGGACCTGGATCTGGGCTGCTTCGACGACTATGATCTTGCCGTGACCATCGCCCGTTGTCCGGTTCCGGTCTTCACGGCGATCGGCCACGACAAGGACCATCACGTCGCGGACATGGTGGCGAACACTTTCGTCAAGACCCCGACCGCCCTGGCTGACCTGTTCCTGGACTGCTACATCGCTGAGGACCAGCGCCTGGGAACGCTGGAATCCAGGCTGATGATGTCATTTGGCAACCGTCTTTCGGCGATGTCGTCAAAGGTGGAACTGCTTGAGGCCCGTGTCCGCCGTCAGGCTGATGTGCGGGTGTCGGATGCGATGCACAGGGTCGAGATTCTGGAGTCGGCCTTGGCGAAGTCTGTGGAGAACAGGATCGTCGGTCAGGAACATCGGCTGGACCGCTTGTCCGACAGGGTTTCGCATGGCGCGGACAGGAGTCTTTACAGGGCCGGTTCATCGTTGGACAAGATTGAGCAGAGGCTTAAGGGGCGTGCCGGTGTCGTGTTGTCGGGAGCCTTGTCGCGTCTGATGATGATCGAGACCAGAATCGCCGCCAATGACCCCCGCAGCATCCTGCGCAAGGGTTTCGTCCTGGCTTTGGACCGGGACGGAGTGAAGATGGACTCCGCCGCCAAGACCCGGGTCGGCGACCGTGTGCGGATGATGTTCGCGGACGGAACTGTCAAGTGCGGAGTAGTGGAGGTGGATCTGAAGAGCAATGTGCCGGGAAGCGAAAGAGAGGACCTTCCGGCGATGAGTGAAATAAGTTAAGAAGCAACGAATATGTCAGAGAAGAAATTCGATTACACCAAGGCGGTCGCCGAACTGGACGAAATCGCCGCAAAAGTTGAGGACCCCGCCACCAGCCTGGATGACATCGGCGCCCTTGTCAAGCGATCCAAGGAACTCATCGAGTCCTGCCGCCAGTACCTCCGCACCGTCCGCGACTCCATCGACGACGGCAAGGAATAACCTTAGATGCTGAAGGCCTCGATCTCCTTGTTGAGGGTGTCGAGGATCTCGAGTTTGGTGTTCAGGAGGTCGTCGGAGATGTCAACCTTGTAGTAGTGCGGGTTGATGAGTCGCCTTTCAGACGGGCTGAAATGTGAAAGGGTGTTGTCGTAGAAGGCTTTCTTCTCTTGCAGGGTGTGTTCCGGGACGCACCTTTCGCCGTCTTTGATGACCTGGTGCTGGAGTGGTCTCCAGGAATATTCCCCGGACTGGAAGATCTTGTACTTGTAGCGGTCCTGCTCGTCATAGATCGTGAACGTCTCGCCGGCCTCGATCCTTTGGGAGAGGGTGTCCCCGCGCAGACAGGTCACGTCGGCCTTGTAGATCTCCCCGAGGTCGGGGTCTCTCTTCGTGAGCCTGTAGGTGATCTGGAATCCCGGGTTGATCAGCTTGATCCTGTCCTCGGAGCGTTTAAGGACAGGCCGGCCGTCAATCTGGACGAGTTTATAGACGTTGCCGAAGCATGGGGCGGCCTTGCTGGTGGCTATCGCGTCACCGACTCCGTAGGAATCGATGCATGCTCCCTGACGCTCAAGATCCGAGATGAGGTACTCATCAAGTGAGTTGGTGGCGAAGATTTTGCAGCCGGTAAGTCCGTGGTCGTCAAGGATCATGCGGACTTTGGCGGAAAGATAGGCGAGATCGCCGCTGTCAAGGCGCACGCCGTAGCCGTAAGGATATTCATTGTCTATGCCGCATTCCCTGAAAGAGCGTATCGCATTCAGAATGCCGCATTTGAGGGTGTCGTAGGTGTCGATGAGCAGGATCAGGTTCTCGCCCCGGTGGGTGTTGATGTAGTCCACGAAGGCTTTGTGCTCGCCTTCGACGGTGCTTCCGTAGGAGGTGACGAAACTGTGGGCCATCGTGCCGGTGGACGGCACGCCGTTCAGCACTCCTGTGAGAATGTTTGACGTGCTGGCGCAGCCCGCGATGATCGCCGCCTTGGCTCCGTAGACGGCGGCCCAAGGCCCGTGCGCCCTTCGTGAGCCGAACTCGCTGACCGGCCGGTTGGTGGCGCGGCAGACCCTTGAGGCTTTCGTGGCCACGGCCATCTGGTGGTTCATGATGCAGAGCAGGGGCGTCTCTAAGATCTGGGCTTCGATCAGAGGAGCCTCCACTGTGATGACCGGCTGGTTCGGGAACGCTATCTCGCCCTCGCGCATCGCATGGACGTTGCCGGTGAACCTCAGGGTGGAGAGATACTTTCGGAATCCGGAATATTCATCGCCGGGAAGGAACTTCCCGTAGAATTCAGGCTCGGCCTTGCCAAGGTTCCGGATGCACTCGATGGCTTCCTCGACGCCGCTCACCACAGCCCAGTTGTTGTTCTCGGGGGCTTTTCTGTAGAACATGTTGAAGACGGCGACGGCATTCTCCCTGCCGGTTTCGTAGAAGGATCTGCCCATCGTGTACTGGTACTTGTCGGAGCAGTAGGCGAAGTCTTTCACCTCGATTCCGTGTCTGGATTCCATTTCCTTATCTGTTTTCTTTGTTCACTGATGATTGTCGCGGACTCCGTCCTCCTCAAGAATGATGCTGAGGATCTGTCTGGCCGAGGTGCTGTCGCCGGAGGTGATCAGTTCGATGTCGGGCGTGGAAGTGGCTTCGATGGTAGGTGAGCCATGCCGAACCACAGGCTCGGTCACCGAGGATAGCAGGCCCTCCTCCCTCATCACCTCTATCAGATGTCTGGCCACCGCAGGCGCCGGATCGATGATCTGCACATTGGGGCCGGCGATCCTTTGGATGACATTCCGCAGGAACGGATAGTGCGTGCATCCCAGCACAATCCTGTCCGCTCCCGCATCCAGCAGAGGCCGGAGACTTCCGAGCACAGTCTCCTCCGCCTGCGGCCCGTCCAGAATCCCGTTCTCCACAAGTTCCACGAATCCCTGTCCCACATGCTCGACAATCTTTACGTTGTCTTCGTAGAATTCCTTGGCGGTCAGGTACTTGTCCCCCTTGAGCGTCCCCGCTGTCGCCAGCACCCCGATCACTCCGGTCTTCGAGCTGAGCGCCGCCGGCTTCACTGCCGGTTCCATTCCGATGAACCGGACGGGATATTCATTCCTCAGGGGTGAGATCGCCGCAGCCGTGGCCGTGTTGCACGCCACCACGATGACTTGCGCTCCCCGCGAGAGAAGATATTCAGTGATTTCTCTGCTCCTACCCAGAATGAACTCCGGCGTCTTCTCCCCGTACGGGCAGTTGGCGTTGTCGGCGTAATAGACGAACCTTTCCCCCGGAAGAACCTTCAGGATCTCCCTCAGCACGGACAGCCCGCCCGAACCCGAATCGAAAACGCCTACCATCACCGAAAAAATAAATCAATCAAAGATACAACAAAGAAACGAAAGAAAAAGAAAATTGAATATCTTTGTAAAATTGCGTCCGTTTTGCGGATGTGCTCCTCTAAAATCGGGAAGGCAATGAATATGAATAGGAAGAATCTGTATTGCGCCGCGGCATTTTGGGCGGCGGTGATGCTTGGACTTGCGGGATGTGAGAAAGACAATGTTGAAAACATAATAGGAGGTGGAGGGACTGCGGTTGAGGACAAGGTGGAGGCTCCGAGTCCCGAGATCGCAAAGGCGGATCAGTTCGCGATAGATGTGCTTGGAACATATTACCTTTGGAATGAGGAGATTGAGAGGGATTTCGCGAGATTGGATCCGGACACATGCAGGATGCCGATGAACGTGGTGAAGAGCATCCGCTACCACGAGAACGGCAAGGAGGTGGACCGGTGGACGGTTCTGACAGATGATCTGGAATCTTTCTCGAATTCGGTTCAGGGACTGGGGCTTACCTATGGGTACGACCTTCAGGCCGGAAGGATAAGCAACAAGGACGGTGAATATTTCCTTGTGGTGACCTGTGTCAGCAACGGAGGCCCGGCCAAGGAGGCCGGACTCAAGCGGGGAGATGTCATCATCACCCTTGACGGCAATGCCATCACCGCCGACAACATCTACGACGCTTTCTACACGTCTTCGGTGCGGCTTGGAGTGACGGCGGTCTCGGACGGCTACATAGGGAAGGACGTGAGGGAAGTGGAACTCGTGGCCGTGGACATGTACGAGGATCCTGTCCTCGTGACAGATACTTTTGATGTCAATGGAAAGAAGATCGGCTATCTGGCCTACTCCGGATTCGATCTGAAGTCCTCGCAGACCCTGCCGGACGTGTTCCGTGGCTTCAAGTCCGAGAACATCGATGAACTTATCATCGACTTGAGGTACAACGGCGGCGGCTACGCCTTCACCGAGAACGTCCTGGCCTCCATGATAGCTCCGGAGGCCAATGTCCTGGCAGGAGACGTGTTCCAGACGGAGGTTTACAATTCCATTCTTACGGAAATCTGGAAGACGCAGGGAGAGGACACGAAAACCTGCTTCTCGACGGTCCATGAAGTTTCCATGGAGAATGAGAACATCAGTGTGGATGTCTCGGACGCCAACCCGGGAGTGGAAAAGGTCTATGCCATCGTGACCGGAGGCACGGCTTCGGCTTCGGAGGGGCTGATCGTCGGTCTGAAGCCGTACATGGACGTGGTTCTTGTCGGAGAGCGGACCTACGGTAAGTACTGCGCCGGAATCCTGCTTGCCCCAAAGAAATTCTACAGAAGTACGTACGACTTCTCTTTGATCAAGGACTGGGGAATGTACGTGATGATCAGCAAGTTCGCCGACCGGAACGGCGACAACGCCTCGATTCCGGACGGCATCCCGGTGGACATTCAGGCCGAGGATGATCCGTTTGACGGCTGCCAGCTTGGAGACGAGAACGAGACCATGCTGAGGGCCGCCCTTGGGGCCGCCGGAAAGGTCTATCCGGAAGCTGCGCCGGCGACGCGGTCATATTCAGGGACCCTCAGGCTTTCCCCTCTTGACCACGGCGCTCCGAGAGGCATTCTCATCAAGACGGACGTCCTGCCGTTGAGGTAGCTTCTATGTCTCACTTTTTGTGTAACTTTGCAGGAACAAATTTTAAAATGGAGAGCAGATGATACTGAAGGATCAGATTGAGGCTCTGCATCAGCGGTTGGAGACGTTGGGGAGGTGTCTTTGACATCCCCGGGAAACGTGGGCAGGTAGCCGCATTGCAGAAGAAGACGGAGTCTCCGGACTTCTGGAACGATCCCAAGTCCGCCGAGGGGTTCATGAAGAACCTGAACGGCGTGAAGTCTTGGGTGACAGGATTTGACAAGGCTTCCACCGATGTGGATGACCTCGACGTACTGTACGATTTCGCCAAGGAAAGCCTGGGCGGAAGCACGGACGAGACCGTCACTACAGCGGAGACGCAGGAACTTGACGAGGCATATTCAAAGGCTGTCGTGGACATCGAGGCGTTGGAACTTCGGAACATGCTGGGTGCCGAGGGGGACAACCTCGGGGCCGTGCTGACGATCAATTCCGGGGCCGGAGGCACGGAGGCGAACGACTGGAGTTCGATGCTGATGAGGATGTACATGCGCTGGGGAGAGAGGAACGGCTACAAAGTGACCGTCACCGACTTGCTTGAGGGCGATGAGGCGGGAATCAAATCGGCCACGATCCAGGTCGAGGGAGACTACGCCTACGGCTACCTCAAGGCTGAGAACGGAGTCCACAGACTCGTGCGGCTTTCCCCGTTCAATGCCCAGGGCAAGCGCCAGACCACATTCTCGTCCGTTTTCGTCTATCCGCTGGTCGATGACACGATCAACATCGAGATAAACCCTTCGGACCTGGAATGGGACACGTTCCGTTCCGGCGGCCACGGCGGTCAGAACGTCAACAAGGTCGAGACCGGCGTGCGCGTGCGGCATATCCCTTCAGGGATAGTCGTGGAGAACACGGAGTCCCGCTTCCAGCAGGACAACCGGCAGAACGCCCTGCGCATCCTGCGGTCAAGGCTTTATGACCTTGAACTGAAGAAGCGTCAGGAGAAGCAGGCCGAGATCGAAGGCACGAAGAAGAAGATCGAGTGGGGCTCCCAGATCCGCTCCTACGTCCTGCACCCGTACAAGATGGTCAAGGACCTGCGTACCGGCCATTCGACCGCCGACACCCAGGGCGTGCTTGACGGCGACCTGAACGAGTTCATGAAGCGCTACCTGATGCAGGAAGGCTCCGGCGGCGCAACCGCCCCGATTGAGGACATTGACTGATAATCACTAAAAATATTTCATTAATATGGCAGAATTCAAATACGCTCCGATGTTCCAGCTTGGACCGGACACGACGGAGTACTACAGGCTGACAGGCGAGGGCGTGTCTCTCGGCGAGTTCGAGGGGCATCCTGTTCTCAAGGTGGCTCCGGAGGCTTTGACGATGCTTGCGAACGCCGCTTTCAGGGATGTGAACTTCCTTCTGAGACCGGCCCACAATCAGCAGGTGGCCAAGATCCTGAACGACCCTGAGGCTTCCGACAACGACAAATACGTGGCTCTGCGCTTCCTGCGCAACGCCGAGGTGGCTGCGAAAGGCAAGTTGCCTTTCTGCCAGGACACAGGCACGGCCATCATCCACGGAGAGAAGGGACAGCAGGTCTGGACCGGCTTTGATGACGCCGAGGCTCTTTCCAAGGGCGTTTACAAGACCTACACGGAGGAGAACCTGCGTTACAGCCAGAACGCTCCTCTGGACATGTACAAGGAGGTCAACACGAAGTGCAACCTTCCCGCCCAGATCGATATCGAGGCCGGGGAGGGGATGGAATACAAGTTCCTCTGCGTCGTGAAGGGAGGCGGCTCGGCCAACAAGACCTACCTCTATCAGATGACCAAGGCTGTCCTCAACCCGGGCACTCTCGTGCCTTTCCTTGTGGAGAAGATGAAGACTCTCGGCACTGCCGCCTGCCCTCCTTACCACATCGCGTTCGTGATCGGCGGCACGTCGGCCGAGAAGAACCTTCTGACAGTCAAGCTGGCCTCGACTCATTACTATGACTCCCTGCCTACGACCGGCGATGAGACCGGGCGCGCCTTCCGTGACGTTGAACTTGAGAAGCAGGTGCTTGAAGAGGCTTATAAAATCGGTCTCGGAGCGCAGTTCGGCGGAAAGTATTTCGCCCACGACATCAGGATTGTCCGTCTGCCACGTCACGGGGCGAGCTGCCCTATCGGTCTTGGCGTCAGCTGTTCGGCCGACCGCAACATCAAGGCGAAGATCGACAGGGACGGCGTCTGGATCGAGAAACTGGACGACAACCCGACCCGGTGGATTCCGGAGTCCCTGCGTCAGGCCGGAGAGGGCGAAGGCGTTGTGGTCGATCTCGACAAGCCTATGGGTGAGATCTGCAAACTTCTGAGCCAGTACCCTGTCTCAACCCGCCTGAGCCTTAACGGGACCATCATCGTGGCGCGTGACATCGCCCATGCCCGTCTCAAGGAAAGACTTGACAGAGGCGAGGATCTGCCGCAGTACTTCAAGGATCATCCTGTGTTCTATGCCGGACCGGCCAAGACTCCGGCGGGAATGGCCTGCGGCTCGATGGGACCTACCACGGCCAACCGTATGGATCCTTACGTCGATCTGTTCCAGGACCACGGCGGCAGCATGATAATGATCGCCAAGGGCAACCGTACCCAGGTTGTCACAGACGCCTGCAAGAAGCACGGCGGCTTCTATCTCGGTTCCATCGGCGGTCCTGCAGCTGTTCTCTCCTACGAAAGCATCAAGAGCATCGAGTGCGTCGAATATCCTGACCTCGGCATGGAGGCCATCTGGAAGATCCGTGTCGAGAACTTCCCGGCGTTCATCCTCGTCGATGACAAGGGCAACGATTTCTTCAAACAACTTGGACTGTGATCGAGATGAGGAATATTCTTGTCTTAGCGATTGCGGCTGCGCTGCCTGTACTCATGGCGGCGCAGCCGCAAGTTTCTTTCAAGCTTGAATGGGCATCGACCGGCTCGCATTGCGTCATCGGCGGCGGGCCGTCCCTGGAGTTTCAGAAAAAGGCGTTCAACCATCCGGCGTGGCGCGGCGAGAAAGTGTTCGCCCAGGCGGTGGTGTCTTCCGGTGCGGAATTGAAGGATGTGACCCTTTCGGTCTCGGATCTTCTCGGCGGGAAATCCGTGATAAAGTCCGGGAATATCTCCCTCCAGTTTGTCGGTTTCGTTGTCTCCGACCTGCTCGACACGACCAGATTCGGCCAGTGCGGCTCCCGTGAGGACAAGTCGGAATGGGGCGAGGTTCTTGTGGCTGATGTGCTTGACATCAAGGATTCCATGAATATCCCCGCCGGGCGGATGCAGCCTGTCTGGATGACGGTTGATGTGCCTTCCGATGCGAAACCGGGGAAATATTCAGGGAAACTTACAGTCTCGGCAAGCAATGCCAAATCTCGGGAACTGCGTGTTGAACTGACAGTCTCTGACCATGTCCTGCCTCCGGCCCGCGACTGGGCGTTCCATCTGGACCTGTGGCAGAATCCATATTCAGTGGCCCGCATTGAGAACGTTCCGCTTTGGAGCGACGCTCATTTCGAGGCGATGCGTCCGGTGATGAGGATGCTTGCGGACGCGGGGCAGAAGTCTGTGACAGCCACCATCATGAACCGTCCGTGGAACGGCCAGACCGAGGATGCCTTCGGATCGATGGTCACCAAGATCCGCCGTATCGACGGCACCTGGCTCTATGACTACACGGTTTTCGACCGTTGGGTGGAGTTCATGGCTTCTGTCGGGATTGACAGGCAGATCAACTGCTATTCGATGATCCCGTGGGCGCTGGAGTTCGATTTCTACGATCAGGCCACCTCCTCGAACGCGACGGTCCAGGCAACGCCCGGAAGTCCGGAGTACAATGAATACTGGGGTTCTTTCATCGCTGACTTCGCCCGTCATCTGAAGTCGAAGGGCTGGTTCGGGAAGACCATGATAGCGATGGACGAGCGTCCGTTGGAATCGATGCAGGCTGTCCTGTCGCTGATCCGCAAGGTCGAGCCGGATTTCAAGATTTCTCTTGCCGGGAGCTATCATGAGCCGGTCAACCATGAGATCTCCGATTTCAGTGAAGGTTTCGGCCCTATGAAGGAGTTCCCTGAGCCTGCCAAAGCCAAGAGAAAGGAACTCGGGTTGACCACCACTTTCTACACCTGCTGCGCCGAGGCTCATCCGAACGTGTTCGTGATCTCCGATCCCGACGAGGCCGTATGGCTCGGCTGGTTTGCTCAGGCTGGGAACTATGACGGCTACCTCCGCTGGGCCTACAACAGCTGGGTTCTGGATCCTCTGACCGACACCCGTTTCCGCACCTGGCCGGCAGGAGACTGCTTCGTGGTCTATCCGGGCGGCCGCGGCAGCGTTCATTTCTCAAAACTCGTCGAAGGCATCCAGGACTTCGAGAAGGTCCGCATCCTCCGCACCCGGTGGCAGGAAGAAGGTGCCGAATCTAAACTTGCCGGCCTCTCTGCGGTCCTGAAAGCCTTCACGGCGGAGAAGATCCTCGAAGAAGGTCCGTCCAAGGCTTTGGATGCCGCCAAGTCATTCATCGGCAAGCAGTAACTTTACGAACATATTCAGAAACTGTCTTGATTTGTTTGAAACGACCTTTGAGGTAAGATTCAAACAAATCAAGACCTGAGGATTATCACTTGACTTTTATGGAGTTTAGGAGGTCGAGCCTGCCGGTGTCGGCGAGGTGGAGGATGAGTTCGCCGAAGAGGGTGTTCTGCCAGGCGAACCACGCTCGGGTGAACTTGGCGGCGTCATCCTTGTGGAAGGATTCGTGCATGAATCCTGTTCCGGCGTCGGTCCTCATCAGGGTCTCGACGCACCACTTGATCTCCTCGTCGTCCTGGGAGGTGAAGGCCTTCATCATGATGCTCATGGGCCAGATGTAGTCGTAGCCGATGTGCGGGCCGCCGATCCCCTCGCCGGCCTTGCCCTTGAAGAAATACGGGTTGTCCTCGCTCCAGACGAACCTGCGGGTGTTCCGGTAGATCGGGTCGTTGATGTCGATGTCGCCGAGATAGGCCATCGCGAGGAGGCTCGGAACGTTGGCGTCGTCCATCAGCAGCCGGTTGCCGAAACCGTCCACCTCGAAGGCGAAGATCCTGCCGTATTTCGGATGGTCCACAACGGCATATTCATAAAGTGCCTTCTCAACCTCCGCGGCGAGGTCAAGGCATTCCTTCGCAAGTCTCTTGTTGTGGTTGACATCCGTGAGAATCTCGGCCGCTTTGCGCAAAGACGTGACGGCGAAGAAGTTTGACGGAACCAGAAACTCGAACATCGTGGCGTCGTCGGAAGGACGGAAGGCCGAAGCGATCAGGCCGACAGGCTTCACAGGGTTGCCGCGGCCGTCATTGGACTTTGTGTCGAACTGGCGGTCGGTCTTTCTTGCGAACCTGTAAGGCCCGGGGCCGTCCTTGCGCTGCTGCTCCTTGAATGTCTTGAGGGTGGCCCGGATGGCGTTCAGCCAGACTTTCCCGAAGACGGAATCGTCGCCGGTCTCCTTCCAGTACCGGTAGGCCAGACGGATAGGGTAGCAGTGCGAGTCGATCTCCCATTTGCGCTCGTGGTCGTAAGGGTTCATGTCCGTCAGGTCGGATTCCCATTCGCTGCCCGTAGGGCCGTCATTGAAGGCGTTGGCGTAGGGGTCTATGCAGATCAGCGAGAACTGACAGTTGATCACCCCCGCGAGCATATTCCTGAGATGCTCATCCTCCTTTGCCAGTCTGACATAAGGCCAGACCTGTGCTCCGGAGTCCCGCAGCCACATCGCGTGGATGTCGCCGGTGTAGACGAATGTCCGGAAGTTCCCGTTCTCATCCTTCCCGAAGTGTACGGTGGTGTCCAAGGTGTTAGGGTAGCAGTTGGCGAACATCCACGCGAGGCGGGGGTTCTTCAGGAGACCCTGCATCCGGACGATCTCATTCTCCACCGCATCGGAGCGGAAAAGTCTCTTCTCGGGCTCCGGACGCTGCGATTCGTAATTCTGAGCCAGCGTCAAGGTGCCGCCAAGCAGGAATATGACCGAAGTCAGAAGTAGTGTGCGTCTCATGTCGTTCGTGGGATAAGTGGGATAAGACAATCTACTTCGTGCCGAAGATTCTGTCGCCGGCGTCACCGAGTCCCGGGACTATGTACGCGTCCTGGTTCAGATGGTCATCGACCGCGGCCACGAAGATGTCCACGTCAGGGTGTTCTTTCTGGACACGTGCGATTCCTTCCGGCGCGGCCACGAGGCACATGAGCCTGATGTTGGAGCATCCGCGTTCCTTCAGCATGGTCAAAGCGTCGCAGGAACTGCCTCCGGTGGCGAGCATGGGGTCGGTCACGATCACGAGCCGCTTGTTGATGTCCTCCGGAAGTTTGCAGTAATAGACGACGGGCGTGTGGGTCTTCTCGTCACGGTAAAGGCCTATGTGTCCTACTTTCGCCACAGGGACAAGTGTCTGGAGTCCGTCCACCATGCCGATGCCGGCCCGGAGAATCGGAACAATGGCAAGCTTGCGCCCGGAAACCTTCTTCGCGGTCATCTTGCGGATGGGGGTCTCTATCTCAATGTCATCGAGAGGAAGGTCCCTGGTGATCTCGTAACCCATCAGAAGAGAGATCTCTTTAAGCAATTCGCGGAAATCCTTGGAACCGGTCTCCTTTTTCCTCATGATCGTCAGCTTATGCTGGATCATCGGATGATCAATAACGTGCACTGTACTCATTGGGTGAAATTTTTCGTAAAGTTACCATAAATTTTTGGACTTATACAATTGCCCTCCGTTTGCTTCAGGGCGTCGCTGAGTCAGGACTATCTAATGGAGATACCTCGCAGCGCTAAGAAGCTGTTTTGATTTGTTTGTTTGAAGGGTAAGAGCAAGCTCTTTCCCTGC
>CAVIGZ010000028.1:0-23645 GCA_963642565.1 Bacteroidaceae bacterium
CCAACGTGGTTGAGTACCATCTGTGGACTCCGCAGTGGACCGACATGCTTCAGGCGTCCAAGTTCTCTCAGGAGAAATGGCCTCTCGCATTCGAACTCCTGAACAACTGCGGCGGTGACAACCACGAGGGCTACATCGGCCTCCAGGATCACGGCGATGACGTCTGGTACCGCAACATCCGCGTTAAAGTTCTTGACTAATGAAAAAGGCTGCTGTTATCATTATGGCCTCTGCTCTTCTTCTGGGTGCAGTCTCATGTGATCAGAAAAAGGCTGAGGGGCCTGTGAAAAAGGACATCTCCGTCCAGCTTTACAGCATCAGGGACGTGATAGGAAATCCCGATTTGTACGCACAGAACCACGAAGAAGCGTTCAAGGCTCTTGCCCAGATGGGCTACACCTCTGTCGAGGCGGCATGCTATTCGGACGGAAAACTCTACGGAATCGATCCTGAGCAGTACAAGGCCGACCTTGAGGCTGCCGGACTCAAATCCCTTTCGACTCACATAAGTCATGACCTCAGCGATAAGGAACTTGCGTCAGGCGACTTCACGGAATCTATGAAATGGTGGGATCAGGCTATAGCCGCCCACAAGGCAGCCGGGTGCAAGTACATTGTCGTACCTTGGTTCAGAGTTCCTGAGACGCTTGAAGGTCTCAAGACCTACTGCGACTACTTCAACGCCATCGGAGCGAAGTGCAAGGAGAACGGATTGCTTTTCGGCTACCACAACCACTCCCATGAATTCAATAAGATCGACGGCTCCGTCATCTATGAATACATGATCGAGAACACCGATCCTGAATGCGTATTCTTCGAGATGGATGTCTATTGGGCTGTGATGGGCAAGGCCTACCCGGTTGAACTCTTCAGGAAATACCCCGGCCGTTTCACGCTTCTCCACATCAAGGATCACCTTGAACTCGGCGAGAGCGGAATGGTGGGATTCGACGCCATCTTCAAGAATGCCGACATCGCCGGCATGAAGGACTTTGTAGTTGAAATAGAGGCGTTCACCAATGGAGACTGGAAGGAAAGCATGAAGATGTGCGCCGACTACCTCCTTGGATCCGACTTCGTGAAAGCGAAATATTCAGAGTAATACCGCTGCAAATATTGAATGGACGGCCGGAACGTGATTTCCGGCCGTCCATTTTTTGCCATATTATTACCATATTTTTTATTATATTTGAAAAATTTAGAAACATAAAAAAAATAAACTGCGTCAGATTTGTCTTTTATTTTTCGAGAGTGGATTTCTTTTGGAAGAAGGAGTGTACCGGATGTACACGACTGATGAGAAAAGGAATCCGGGCCGAAAAGAATGAAAAAGATGATGCAGGTCATTTTTTGAAGGTTTCTTAGACATATTCAATTATGGACAAGATTCTGCTCAGGAACATCACGTCAGAGGGCCGGCAGGTGGACATCACCATTTCAGAAGGCCTGATCAAAAGAATAGCGCCGCACTCTGATGAGTACAGGGAGGCCGCTTCAGGGGTTGAGACCGTCGATTGTACAGGGAAGGTCGCTGTCCCGGGATTCATCAACATGCACACACATGCCGCCATGTCCCTCATGAGAGGCATCGGAGAGGACATGGTGCTGCAGGACTGGCTTGGACACATCTGGAGCATCGAATCCAGACTGGACGCGCCGTTCATCTACTGGGGCACGAAAGCGGCCGCCCTTGAGATGATAAAGACTGGTACCACGACCTTCAACGATCAGTATTGGTTCTCTGACACCGCAAGAATTGCGGCTTCCGAGATGGGGATCAGAGGCGCAGTGTCATATGTGTTCCTCGACCATGACAATCCGGAAGAGGCGGCAAGAGAGAAGGAACAGTGCATCGAGATGCACAAGACCGTTCCCGGGTGGGATTCCCGATCGGTCTTCACCATCGGGATCCACGCCATCTACTCCGTCAGCGAGGAACTGATCCTCTGGGCCACGGAATATGCCCGCAGACACAATCTGAAGATACACATCCATTTGGCCGAGTCTGAGCGCGAGGATCTTGACTGCAAGGCTGCTCATGGCGGACTCTCTCCTGTCGAGTATCTTGAAACTCTGGGAGTTCTCGGGCCGGATGTCATCGCCGCGCACACGCTTTGGCTTTCAGATCATGACATCGAGCTGCTGGGCAGACACCACGTGAACTGCGTACACAACATCAGCTCCAACACCAAACTGGCATCCGGCTACAAATTCAAGTGGAAGGAACTGACGGACGCCGGGGCGAATGTCTGTCTCGGCACCGACGGGTGCGCCTCGTCAAACAATCTGGACGTTCTTGAGGCGATGAAGACCACCGCCCTGTTTCAGAAGGCCTGGAGAAAGGATCCGTCCGCCCTGCCGCTGCAGACGCTGATGGACATGGCAACTGTCAACGGAGCGAAGGCTCTCGGACTTAAGACCGGAATGATTGCTGAGGGTTACGAGGCTGACATTCAAATCGTTGACACGGACAACACATTCTTCCTCTCCCCTGCCCCGTTCCTTGCGAACCTCATCTACTCGGCACACAGCGACTGCGTCTCCTCACTCATCGCCGGAGGAAAGTTCGTGATGCGCGACCGCAATGTGTTCGGAGAAAAGATGATTCTCAAGGGAGCCCGTACCGTTCTGAACGAAATAAACTATAAAGCATAGGAAACTAAGCGTCGCCATCCCCGTCCGGGCGGCGGCGAAAATCCACAAAACACCATGGATCCAAGAGCAGAAAGAATCTACGGGGCCGCTGAACATGTGAGACAGCGGCTCGGAAATCTCAAGCCGGAAGTCGGCATCGTGCTTGGCAGCGGTCTCGGGAAACTGGCGGACAGCATCTGTGATCCGCTCACGATACCTTACAAAACGATTCCCGGATTCCCGGTCTCCACGGCGACTGGCCACAAGGGCAACTTCATCGTGGGCGGACTGGGCGGCAGGACGGTCATCGCCATGCAGGGGCGCATCCACTACTACGAAGGCTATCCGATGGAACTTGTCACGCTTCCGATCCGCGTGATGAAGGTCATCGGGATAAAGTACCTGTTCGTGTCCAACGCCGCCGGTGGAGTCAACTACAACTTCAAGGTGGGAGACATGATGATCATCACGGATCACATCAACCAGCTGCCCAACCCTCTCATCGGCCCGAATCTGGACGACTTCGGGCCGAGGTTCCCGGACATGACCAGACCTTATGACCCCGGACTGATCGCCAGAGCCGAGGAAATCGCCGCCACGATGGGCATGAAACTCCACAAGGGAGTCTATTACGGAGGAACAGGCCCGACCTACGAGACTCCGGCCGAGTACAAGTACATCCGCGCTATCGGCGGTGACGCCACCGGGATGTCCACAATTCCGGAGGTCATCGTCGCCAGACACTCGAACATTCCGGTGTTCGGAGTCTCGGTGATCACCAATGAGGCGCATGACGACTATGCCCCAGACTATGTGAACGACGGGGATGATGTCATCAAGGCCGCTGATGCGGCCGCCGACAGGATGTGCGCGCTGTTCACGAGAATGATCGAATCGCTTTAGCGGACATCCGGAATTCTTTTGGAAGTCATTTATTCATCAACAACATATTAATTGATAATGAAATACATTTTTGTTTTATATTTTGTGTTCGCCGTGTTCATCATCGGCTTCGGCTCGGCGCTTCTGATAAACGGCGTGCCTTTTTCCTGGAAGATCGGCGGCATCCTGCTGATAGGCATTTATTTCCTTTACCGGGGGATCGCCACCTGCGTCAACCGGAAGCGTCGCCGCAAGTTGGAGGAGATCGACAAAGGGAATGACCCGGCCAACGCATGACCGGGAAAGTCATTTCGATGCTTAGACAGCCGAAACAAAACAACAATTGAATATATGGATTCAGGACTGTTCAGAGTGGCTGCCGCCGTGCCAAAGGTAAAGGTGGCGGATGTTGACTGCAATGCCTTGTCAATCTGCGACCTCACCGGCAAGGCCGAGGAAGAGGGCGCGTCGCTGATTGTCTTTCCGGAACTCTCGATAACCGGATACACCTGCCTTGACCTTTTCGGTCAGGACCTCCTGCTGACCAAATCGGAAGAGGCTGTCGAAAGGATCATGAACTTCACAAGAGGGAAGCACATCACCGTGGTGGCCGGCGCTCCGGTCCGTTTCAGAGGCCGCCTCTACAACTGCGCCGTCGTCCTGCGCAACGGGGGCATCAAAGGCATCGTGCCGAAGATCTACCTTCCGACCTACGCCGAATTCGACGAGGGACGCTGGTTCGCGTCAGGATCGGATTTCCTTGGACCGGACAACTCTGCCACAGGACGTTTTGTGGATAACGGCAAGGACTACTACCGTGACGGATTCGACTCGATCATCAAGTACTGCGGCCATAGGTGCAACATCTCCCCCAACCTGCTCTTCACCGTCGGAAACGCCACTTTCGGAATCGAAATCTGCGAGGACTTCTGGACTCCTATCCCGCCGTCTTCGTTCCTTGCCCCGTCAGGCGCGCAGGTGATAGTGAACATCTCGGCATCCAACGAGGTGATGACAAAGCATCAGCAGCGCAGAGAGCTGATTTCCAATCAGTCAGGGCGCACGGTTTCTGGCTACATCTACTGTTCCGCCGGCTACGGTGAGTCTTCGATGGACACCGTTTACGGAGGCTCGTCAATAATCTGCGAGAACGGCCGCATCCTTTCCGAAAACGAAAGGTTCCAGCTTCACGACACGATGATCTTCGCCGATCTCGACATCGAAAGGCTCAATGTCCTGAGACAGAAGAAGAATTCTTTCAGGGGAATGACACCTGACGGAACATCGGCATGTGAATATTCAGGGTTATATTCATGCTACGACCTCGGTCCGGCCGCTCCGACTGACTTTGACAGGAAGTTCTACCGCTACGTGGAACCGCACCCGTTCCTGCCGGAAGGTGATCCGGCGGAGATCGCCGAGCGTTCGAAGGAGATCCTCCAGATCCAGACAACGGGACTCATCTCACGTCTGGAACACATAGGCTGCAAAAAGGCCGTTCTGGGGATATCCGGAGGCCTTGACAGCACGCTGGCTCTTTTAGTCACGGTCATGGCTTTCGACAGGCTCGGAATCCCGAGGGATAATGTCATCGGAATAACAATGCCGGGACTTGGCACGACGCATCGCACCAAGTCAAACGCTGTGGATCTGATGGAGGTTCTGGGCGTGACGACACGGGAGATTTCCGTGGTGGCGGCCGTGGAGCAGCATTTCAAGGACATCGGCCACGACCCGAAAGTGATGGACTCCACCTACGAGAACGCCCAGGCCCGCGAGAGGACGCAGATCCTGATGGACATCGCCAATCAGGAGAACGGCCTTGTGATCGGTACCGGTGATCTTTCCGAACTGGCTCTCGGCTGGTGCACCTACAACGGCGATCACATGTCGATGTACGCCGTAAACGCCTCCGTTCCAAAGACCTTGATCAAATACCTTGTGCGCTGGGCCGCCGGGAATGTGTTCACGGACGCTTCCGCGAACGGAGGCAGGAACGCCGCCGAGATTCTCCTTGACATCGCGGACACGCCTATCAGTCCGGAACTTACTCCGGCTGACTCAAAGGGGCGGATCAAGCAGAAAACCGAGGATCTGATCGGTCCTTACGAACTGCACGATTTCTTCATCTACAACTTCATCAGGTACGGCTACTCTCCGTTGAAGATCTTTCACTTGGCGTGCCGCGCGTTCGGAGAGGCGAAAAACGGAACCGATGTACTCCCGGAAAGGAACGCCGTCAAGCATCCGGAAGTGACATTCGACAAGGCGACTATACTGAAATGGCTGAAGAAGTTCTACCGGCGGTTCTTCAGCCAGCAGTTCAAACGCTCCTGCATGCCGGACGGTCCGAAGATCAGCCTCGTGAGCTTCTCTCCCCGCGGCGACTGGCGTATGCCTTCCGATGCCCAGGTGCGGATGTGGATCTCGGAACTTGACAAGATTGAACTTTAAGGAAAGACTCCGGCCCTTCGACAAGCTCAGGGACCGGAGCTTTTTATTTCAAACGAAGGAAAGAGTAGCCGAAACGTTCGCAGGCGGCGCGTTCAAGACTCTCACGGTCGTCAGGATGGGCGATGGAGATGAGAGCCTTGGCGCGCTCGGCGAGGTTCTTGTTGCGAAGATAGACACAACCATATTCAGTGACAACGTACTGCGTCTGAAAGCGGGTCGTTACGACACCGGCTCCGGGAGTGAGGCGGGCGACGATCTTGCCCCGACCTTTCGCTGTACGTGACGGCAGAGCGATGAAAGTCTTTCCGCCCTCGGAAAGAGCAGCTCCGTACATGAAGTCGTGCTGGCCGCCGACACTGGAGAAGATCATGTCTCCGATGCTGTCGGCACAGATCTGGCCGGTCAGGTCAACCTCAATGGCGGAGTTTATCGCCATCGCGCTCGGGTTCTGACGGATGCGCTGAGGGTCGTTCGTCCAGCCAACATCGTGGAACACTGCATCCTTGTTGTGGTCAAGGTACTCGTACATCTGATTGGAACCGAGAGCCAGACAGGCTACGCTGCGTCCCGGCTCAATCTTCTTCATGGAGTTGTCGATCACTCCGGACTGCATCAGGCGGAACACACCGTCGGTCATCGCCTCTGTGTGGAGACCGAGATGCTTATGATCCGTCAATCCGTTCAGAATGGCATTCGGAATGCCGCCGACACCGATCTGAAGGGTGGCGCCGTCCGGAATCTCTGCGGCGATGTACGAGCCGATAGCCGACTCGATCTCTGTCGGAGGGCCGAACTGCATGTCCACAGGAGGGTCATCGCATTCTATGGCGGCGGTTATCTGCGACTCGTGGATCATGGCGGTGCCGTAAAGGTATGGAATGCTCCTGTTCACCTGGGCTATCACAATCTTCGCTGACTCAACGGCCGGCTGGGCCAAATCGGCGGAAATGTTGTAGCTGCAATAGCCGTTCTCATCAGGAAGGGAGCAGTTGATGCACGCCACATCGACAGGGATCTCGTGACGGCGGATCAAAGACGGAAGCTCACCAAGGAATCCCGGGATGAGACTGCCATAGCCTTGAGCGACATACTCCCTCTGGTCAGCACACAGAAACAGACTGTTCACAAAGAACGACTCCTTGTACTCCGGCCTGCAGAACGGAGCGGGACCTTTCGTGATGTTGAATCCTGAAACGATGTTGACTCCCCGGAGTTCAGGCGCGCGGCGGGCAAGAGCCTCCTGAATGATCACAGGAACGGCAGTGCTTCCCTGAAAGAAGACCCAATCTCCGGATCTGACAAGTTTTACCGCCTCATCTGCACTTACGTATTTCATAGAATAACATTCATTAAATAATTAATCTCCAGACTCATATAATCCAACAAACAATCCAAGGCGCTCATCCAGGACACGGAAATCCTCCTCGGAATTAAGGAGGGACACGCAGACCCTGATTCCCTCCCTGGTGCTTCTTGTGGAGACCATTGTGATGGCGCAGACCCCGCAGCGGAGCAGGTTCAGCAGCAGCCGGCTTCCGGTGAGGCCGTCATAGCCTATCGTGAAAAAGAAGCCGTCGCTCACATCCTCACCCAGATCCTTGTCATACACGATGTGAAAGCCATTGCGAAGGAAGATCTCCTTGGCCTTTCCGGCTCTTCGGCCATATTCACGCATCGCGCCGACGAAGTCATATTCGCCGTCGGCAGCCGCTCCGAGCATCGCCGCAAAAGCGTACTGAGCCGAATGAGAGCAGCTTGACGAATTGACATAGAGGTAGGTAAGGGAAAAATTGTCACCGAAACGCCCGAGGCCGTAACGTTCGCGGAGTGCCGGATAGTCCCGATTGTAAAGTTTGTCGGAGATGGCCACCATCGCAATGCGTTCCCCTGCGTAGCTGAATATCTTGGACGCCGAGATCATCAGCACGCAGTTGTCGGTGTAGCGGGCGACAGTCGGCTGGAACGGCGGCCGGAACGGAACGGAACGGTCTTTCCGGAAATCCATGCAAAGGTAAGCCATGTCCTCAAGGGCGATCACATCATACCTTGTGCAAAGCTCGCCGAGATCTCCAAGTTCATCCTCTGTCAGGCAGACCCACGACGGATTGTTTGGGTTTGAATATACTATCGCCGCGACACGTCCGTCACCGAACACCTCCTCCAGCATCTCACGGAATTTATCCCCTCTGAAATCATAGAGGTCGAACATTCTGGTCTTGAAGCCAAGTACTTTGGCCTGAAGATAATGCGAAGGGAAACCGGGATTGAGATAAACAACCGTGTCCTTCTCCGGATGCATCTGGATGCATTCCAAGAGGAGGTTGTAGCAGCCCTGCATCGAGCCGACCGTAGGGATTATCCCTTCCGGGGAAATGTCCACACCGACAAACGCCTTGATGAAGCGGGAGCCATTCTCTTTAAGCTCACGGATTCCGCAGACCGGAGGATAGACGGAGGCATCGCCGCTGTCCAAAGACTTTTTCTGGGCCTCCAACCCCACCTGACATGCATCCAGTCCCGGAATGCCGAACTCCAGATGGATGAATTTCTCTCCGGAGATTCTCTCCAGTTCATGTGACACATTGACGCACTGGCGGATTGTAGTCCTGCCAATGTCGGCGATGTCAAGCCTTTGCAGGACCTCGTCTATGGCTTGTCTGGAGATCGCTTTCATTCCGAGAAGTTTTTGGAGGCCTCAAGTCCGGAGTTGAATGCCTCGATGTTCATTTCCACCACATTCCCGCCCTTGCGGGAGAACACATTGGCGATTCCCTCACGAAGTTTCTCCGGCTCAAGTATTTCCATGACAGCGGCGGAGGCTCCCAGAAGGACCATATTGGCACTGCGCGGAGAGCCTGTCCGTTTCGCGATCCCATCGCAATCCAATGTTATCACGTTTCCGGTTTTCCGAAGTTCAGCGGAGATGGCCTCAACGGAAGGGTAGTCGGGAATATTCACGAACGGGGTGGAGTTTGTCACGATCCAGCCGCCCTTTGAGAGCCAGGGCAGATAGCGGAGAGCCTCCATCGGCTCCAGCGACAGGATGAGGTCGCACTTCCCTTTAGGGATAAGGTCGCTCCAGATTCTCTCCGTGCTGAGGCGCAGATTGCTCTGCACGTCGCCGCCGCGCTGGCTCATTCCGTGTACCTCGGCCTGCTTCAGATGCAGATTCTGATCAAGCGCCGCCCAACCGATCACGGTGGCTATGGAAAGGATTCCCTGTCCTCCGACTCCTGAGAGTATTATGTCTTTCTTTGCCATATCTATTACGCTTTTTTGTCGGTCACGGCATGACGTTTGGCCGTCTGAATGCACTCGCGACGGCAGATGATCACTGACACGCCGCTGTAATTAAGTTCCTCATCGATCACCTTCTCCATTTCCGGACAGTTCTTTGGAAGAGGAACGATTGTCCTGATGTGTTCCGGCTCGACCCCGAGCCCCTTGCAGATTTCCTCCAGTCTTCCCGTGCCGGCGGAGTCCTGCCCTCCGGTCATCCCCGTCGTGAGGTTGTCCGAGATGCAGACAGTGACACCGGCCCCTGCGTTGACGCAGTCCAGAAGGCCGGTCATGCCGCTGTGCGTGAACGTCGAGTCACCGATCACAGCCACTGCCGGCCAGACACCCGAATTGGCGGCTCCCAGAGCCATCGTGACGGAAGCACCCATCTCCACGCAGGTCTGGAAAGAGTTGAATGGAGGCATGTAACCAAGAGTGTAACAACCTATGTCGCTGAACACCCGGGCCGTAGGAGCATATTTCTTGAGGACGGCATTAAGTGCGGTGTAGAAGTCGCGGTGTCCGCATCCCTGACAGAGTGCCGGAGGACGAGGAACTGCGACCTCTGATTTTGAATATGCCTCAACCGGTGACAGGCCAAGAGCCTTGCGCACGCAGTCCGGAGTAAGTTCGCCAGTCCTTGGAAGTGTTCCGTCCAGACGGCCTCTGATTATGGTCTGTCCTTCAGCACCCGGATTGTAAAGGATGCCTCGGAGCCGCTCCTCAATCAGCGGCTGGCCTTCCTCGATGACGAGGATGGTTCCGCAGGTCTTTGCCAGCTCCAGGGCCAGCTCCTTGGGGAACGGATAGCGCGTCACCTTGAGGGTCGGATAAGGACACCCGTCCGGATAGTTCTCCATCAGATAGTTGTAGGCGATTCCGCAGGCGATGACACCCATCCTGCGGTCTGGGCCGTCCCTCAACCAGTTGTCCTTCGATCCGGCGGAGTCCTTCTCAAATCTGAGAACATCGCCGGCCAGCTCAAGGATGCGTTTCCTTGAATTGCCAGGAAGGGTCACCCAGTTCTTCTCCTGTCTTTCATCAGGGAAATGCAGCTCGTTCTCACGGCGGATCTCCCCTGCCTCGACAACAGCCCGGGAATGCGCCATCCTGGTTGTCAGGCGCATGAGCACAGGAATATGTCTAGTCTCGGAATAATCAAACGCCTCGCGAACCATGTCGTAGGCCTCCTGCTGGTTGGAAGGTTCGAAGCACGGCATCATGGCGAAATCAGCGTAGAATCTGGAATCCTGCTCGTTCTGTGAGGAGTGCTGGGACGGATCGTCGCAGGCCGCGACCACAAGGCCTCCGTTGGCTCCGGTGACAGCCGAATTGACAAACGCGTCGGCGCAGACGTTCATCCCCACGTGCTTCATGCACACGAGCGCACGCTTACCTGAATATGAAACGCCCAGCGCGGACTCCATCGCCGTCTTTTCGTTGGAAGACCAGTCGCAATGGATTCCGCGCTCTTTCGTAAGCGGGTGGGACTGGATGTATTCGGTTATCTCTGTCGATGGAGTGCCAGGATAGGCGTACACACCGGAAAGCCCGGCATGCAAGGCTCCCAAGGCCAAAGCCTCGTCACCCAGAAGAAGTTTCTTTTCCGACATGACTTATAGTTTATTTTACAATTTCCATATAACTTCGGCTACAAGTTACAAAAAATTCTTAAATATTCGCAAAATTCTTTCAAATCCTAACAATTGACGTATCTTTAATCACAAAACCTCAAAATTTACATTCGGCCGGCATGAGATTCCCGAAAAAATGATCCGCTTCACCCGCTGACATCTAACATCAGTTTTGTCAACAAAAGATTTCTGATTAAATTTGCGGGAAACGATGCCGTCCTTAACGGGCAGAACCGGATGAAGAGCTTAAGTTTCGCATGTGCGAAACACCTTTTTAAAGTATTTTATCACAGGCGCATAGCCACTTGAGAAACTTGAGTGAATAATCATTTATCATGAATATTCTTGTGACAGGAGCGAACGGCCAATTGGGAACGGAACTCCGGAATGTAACGGTCGGGAGCCGCGACAATTACATCTTTTCAGATGTCATCTCGCTGCCTGGAGTCGAGACGATCAGTCTCGACATCACGGACATCGACGCGGTTAGGATTGTCTGCGAATCAGAAAAGATCGACGTGATCGTCAACTGTGCCGCCTACACGAATGTCGACAAGGCTGAGGACGAGCCGTCCATGGCCATGCTGCTGAACTGCACGGCTGCGGGGAATCTGGCAAAAGTGGCTGCGGAGAGAGACGCGGTGCTGATCCACATCTCCACGGACTATGTCTTCCACGGAGACATTCCACTGCCTTGCAGGGAAGACCGGCAGACGGATCCGCTCGGAGTCTACGGCTCCACCAAGCTGGCAGGCGAAAAAGAGATCGAAAAATCGGGATGCAGGAGCATCATTGTCAGAACCGCCTGGCTATATTCACCGTACGGGAAGAATTTTGTCAGGACCATGCTGCGCCTGACTGAGGAGCGGGATTCGCTGAAAGTGGTTTTCGATCAGGTCGGGACTCCGACATACGCTCATGATCTGGCCGCCTTGATCACCGGAATAATCGAAGATGACAAACTTGGCATGACTGGAATATATCATTTCTCCAACGAGGGTGCCGTCTCATGGTACGACTTCGCCAAGGCGATCTGTGAAATCGGAGGAAACAGCTGCGACATCAGGCCATGCCACACGGAGGAATATCCTTCCAAGGCCACGAGGCCACGCTTCTCGGTTCTGGACAAGACGAAAGTCAAGGAGACCTTCGGAATCCGGGTTCCATATTGGAGGGATTCGCTGGAAGACTGCATCAAAAGAATCAAGCAATGAAAGGAATAGTACTCGCCGGCGGAAGCGGCACCCGCCTCTACCCTATCACCAAGGGAGTCAGCAAACAGATGCTCCCGGTCTATGACAAGCCGATGGTCTATTACCCGATCTCGGTCTTGATGACCGCCGGAATCAGGGACATCCTCATCATCTCGACCCCTTTCGATCTGCCGGGATTCCGAAGGCTTCTCGGAGACGGAAGTGATTTCGGGGTGAATTTCGACTATGCCGAACAACCCTCCCCGGACGGTCTCGCGCAGGCGTTCATCATCGGGAAAGACTTCATCGGGGACGACTGCGCATGTCTGGTGCTGGGAGACAACATCTTCCAGGGAGCCGGCTTCGGGGATCAGTTGAGAGAGGCCGTACGCACAGCCGAGGAAGAAGGCAAGGCCACTGTCTTCGGCTATCAGGTGAGCGAGGCGCGGCGCTACGGAGTGGCCGAGTTCGACGCCGGGGGCAACTGCCTGAGCATCGAGGAGAAACCGGCCGAGCCGAAAAGCAACTACGCCGTGACGGGGCTTTATTTCTACCCGAACGAGGTGGTGGAGATCGCCGGCAGGATCAGGCCGTCCGCAAGAGGCGAACTGGAGATAACGACCGTGAACCAGGAATTTCTGGCTGCCGGGAAACTGAAGGTTCAGAAACTCGGCCGCGGATTCGCATGGCTGGACACAGGCACGCACGAATCCCTTGCCGAAGCCTCCACCTACATCGAGGTGATCGAGAAACGTCAGGGGCTTAAAGTGGCCTGTCTGGAGGAGATAGCGTTCAGAAAAGGCTGGATCAACGCCGAAAGGCTCCGCGAGCTTGCGGAACCGATGATCAAGAACCAGTACGGACAGTATCTTCTCAAGATAGTGGAGGAATAGAGACAGCATGAACATCATCAAAACAGAAATCGAGGGAGTCCTCATCCTTGAGCCGAGAATATTCCGGGACTCCAGAGGCTATTTCTTCGAGTCCTTCAACCAGAGGGAGTTCGAGGAGAAGGTCGGGGGCGTCATATTCGTTCAGGACAACGAGAGCAGATCCTGCTACGGTGTGGTCAGGGGACTGCACTTCCAGAAAGGAGAGCATGCCCAGAGCAAGCTTGTCAGGGTTGTCAAGGGCAAGGTTCTGGATGTGGCCGTGGATCTGAGGCCGGGATCAAAGACCTTCGGGAAGCATGTCCGCGCCGAGCTTTCCGAAGAGAACCACAGGCAGTTATTCATACCGAGAGGATTCGCGCACGGATTCAGCGTGCTCAGCGACGAGGTGGTCTTCCAGTACAAGTGCGACAACTTCTACTGTCCCGAGTCCGAAGGGGCGATAGCATGGGACGATCCCGACCTGGCGATTGACTGGAAAATTCCGGCCGACAGGATAGTCCTCTCCGAAAAAGACAGGCATCATCCATTCCTGAAGGACTATGCGCCGGACAATAGATAGCGGTCAGGAGATCTTGCTGTAATCTTTCATGTTGTACCTGTCCTTGCGGAGTTCCTGCGCAAGGAGTTCGTTGACAGGCAGTTCAAGTGTCCGGTCATGAGCCAGGACATGTTCGGCATAACTTCTTGCATCCGCCAGCAAAGCGCCGTCATGGGCCAGCGAGGCGATGTTCAGTTCGATCGGAAGTCCGCTTTGCTGGGTTCCCTCCAGATCTCCGGGGCCGCGCATTTTCATGTCCTCCTCCGCCAGATCGAAGCCGTTTTCCGTGGCGCACATGAGTTCAAGCCGCTTTCGGGATTCCCTGCTGACCTTGTCGCCGTGCATCAGCACGCAGTAGGACTTCTCACAGCCCCGGCCGACACGCCCGCGAAGCTGGTGAAGCTGGGCGAGGCCGAACCTCTCGGCGCTTTCGATCACCATCACCGAAGCGTTCGGGACATCCACACCCACCTCGATGACTGTCGTGGACACAAGAATGTCCGCACGCCCCGCGGAAAAGGCGTCCATGTTGAAGTTCTTCTCCTCGCTTGTCTGCCGGCCATGCACGATGGCGACCTTGTAAGGCGGGAACGGGAACTTTGAGACGAGGGTCTCATAGCCTGCCTCAAGATTCTGATAATCAACCTTCTCGCTTTCGAATATCAAAGGAAACACAACGAAAACCTGCCGTCCGGCCGCGATCTCCTTCCTCATAAAATTGTAAAGCGCCGGACGCTTGCTCTCCCCGATCAGCATGGTCTGGACTGGTTTCCGTCCCGGAGGCATCTCGTCGATCACAGAGACATCCAGATCTCCGTAGAACGTCATGGCCAAGGTTCTCGGAATAGGCGTGGCTGTCATGACAAGCACGTGCGGAGGGACTCCCCCGGCACCCTTCGCCCACAGCCTGGCCCTCTGGTCCACCCCGAAACGATGTTGCTCGTCAATGATCGCAAGACCGAGGCTTCTGAACATGACCGTGTCCTCTATCAGGGCATGGGTTCCGATGACGATTCCGACAGAGCCGTCAGCCAGACCCTCCAGGATCGGCTTTCGGGCGGCTTTCCCGGTCGAACCGATAAGCAGCTCGCAACGGATTCCGGCAGGAGCCAGATACTTTGAGATGTTGGCGTAATGCTGCCGGGCAAGAACCTCGGTCGGAGCCATGATGCAGGCCTGGAATCCGTTGCCTACAGCGATCAGCGCCGAAAGCACTGCGACCATCGTCTTACCTGAGCCGACATCTCCCTGAAGCAGACGGTTCATCTGGTGCCCGCTCATCATGTCCGAACGGATCTCCCTGACCACACGTTTCTGCGCTCCTGTGAGTTCGTAGGGCAGAGCTCCGTAGCAGGCATTGAAAGCGGCGCCGACCTTCGGCATCGGAATCCCCACGGCCGAACGGCTGCGGACATATTTCCGCTTCAGCAAAGACAGCTGCAGCAGGAACAGCTCCTCCCATTTCAGGCGGTAGCGCGCCTTCTCAAGAGCATTCTGGTCGGAAGGGAAATGGACGTTCCGGATGGCATATTTCAAAGGGACAAGTCCTTTCTCCCGGAGGACATATTCAGGAAGAGTCTCCTCCACATCCCCTATCGCAAGGTCGATAGCCTCGGCCATCAGCCTGTTCATCACCTTGCCCGTCACTCCGCCGCCACGCAGCCTGTCGGTCGAGTTATAGACTCCGGTAAGGACTCCTGAGAAGCCGGACGAGGCCTCTGACGGAGGGTTGTCAATCTCCGGATGCACCATGTTGAAACGGCCGTTGAACAGGTTAGGCTTGCCGAAAAAGAGAAACACCGATCCCGGTCTCAAACGATCGCAGGTGTACTTGATTCCCCGGAAGAAAACCAGTTCCATCATCCCGCTCCGGTCCTTCACCATGACACTTAGTTTCTTCCCGCTTACCTGCGAGGACACGACCTGCGCCAGGATCTGGACATAGGCGCTGGTGGACCGGATCTCGGAGATCATCAGGATCGAGCTGCGGTCGATGTAGCGGAACGGGAATGTGTGCAGCAGATCTCCGACAGTGGACACGCCAAGCTCCGATTTCAGAAGCGAGGCCCTTTTCGGCCCCACCCCCGGAAGAAACTGCACGTCCGTGTCCAACTTGTTCCTGACCATGATGCGAAGATAGGAAGCCGTTTCGACTTTTCAAAACGGCCGGACGTCAGGACTTCTCAAATCAAGTTTTGTTTGCTATCTTTGAGGCGCCGAAAAAAGAAGCATACAAATCATACTTTAATATTTATGAACAAACCAGCGAAGGCCGCCCTCATGGCGGCGGCACTTTTGACAATGACTGACTGTTTGAGAATAAACGAGGCGGATTCCGCCTACATCGGGCCGGCCGACATAAAGGTCGAGGACGGAAGGATGACACCGGAGGTGCTTCTGTCCCTTGGAAGATTGTCTGATCCGCAGCTGTCCCCCGACGGACACTGGATCCTTTACGGAGTCAGCTACACCTCGATTGAGGAGAACCGTTCGTGCAGGAACCTGTTCCTGACGGAGGTCATCAGGAATGAGGGCGGCCTTTCATTCGGAGACAAGATTCAGTTGACCGCCGAGGGCAAGAGCGTCAGCAACGCCCGCTGGAGCAGCGACGGAAAATCCATCTACTACCTTCAAGGCGGGCAGATCTTCCGCGCGGCTGTGAAGATCGCCGACGGAAAGGCCTCTCTTTCAGGGACAGTGCAGGTCAGCGAAGTGAAGGCCGGAATCGGCGAGTTCTTCCTAAGTCCGGATCAGTCTCTTGTTCTCTACACCAGCACAGTTCCCGGAGCCGTGAAGACCCCGAAGGACTTCGACCCGAAGCTGGACAAGGCCCAGGCCTATGTCGCCGAGGATCTTATGTACCGTCACTGGGATCATTGGACCACAAGCAGGCCCCAGACCTATTTCGCCCCGATCGGCGGAGAGAAAGGTGTCACGGAGGAAAATTCGCTGAACATCCTTGACGACGGGGCCGGCAAATACGAACTGCCGCTGGAGCCATTCGGAGGAATCGAACAGCTTTGCTGGAGCCCCGACGGCCGCTATGTGGCATATTCCTGCAAGAAAGTGGAGACGGGGCGTGAATATGCCTTCTCGACCGACACGGAGATCTACATTTACTGCCCTCTGACGGGAGAGACGTCCAAGATCACTATGGGCGGCGGCTACGACACCGACCCTGTCTGGAGTCCGGACGGAAAGCACATCGCCTGGCTGAGCATGGAGCGCAACGGCTACGAGGCTGACAAGGTGCGCCTTATGGTGGCAGATTTCGCCCTGACTGAGAACGACGGGGACGGACAGAGTGCCATCCCGCCTGTCATCGGAATCCGTGACCTCACCGCCGGCTTCTCCTACAATGCGGCGGGACCGGTCTGGGCTGAGGACTCCAAAAGCCTGTACTTCAACTCGCTGGTAGAAGGTCTTCAGGGAATATTCAGAGCCGGGCTGTCCGATGCGGAGGCCGCCGAGATCACCAGAATCACTCCTGATGACGCATGGTACGATTTCAACTCGCCGTTCGCGGTCGTTGACGGCAATCTGCTGGCAAGCTACTGCTCGATGGAATTCCCTACCGAACTTGTGGCCGTCAATGAAGCCGACGGTTCCTTCGGGAGGATCACCGGCGAGAACGACGGCATCATCGGCCGGCTGACAGCCTACGAGACCCGCGAACGATGGATCACGACCACGGACGGAAAGAAGATGCTGACCTGGGTCCTCTACCCTCCGAAGTTCGATTCCACAAAGGTCTATCCTGCCGTCGAGATATTCCTTGGAGGGCCGCAGGGTACCCTGAGCCAGGGTTGGAGCTACCGTTGGAACTACCGCCTGATGGCCAATCAGGGCTACATCGTCATCCTTCCGAACCGCAGGGGAACAACCGCGTTCGGACAGGAATGGTGCGAACAGATCAGCGGTGACTACGTCGGACAGAACATGCAGGACTATCTCAGCGCGGGCAAGGAGCTCAAGAGCGAGCCTTACGTAGGCAAACTTGCGGCCTGCGGAGCGTCCTACGGCGGATTCAGTGTCTATTACATGGCCGGAATCCACGGCGACGTCTATGACTGCTTCATCGCCCACGCCGGAATATTCGACGAGAAGTACATGTACTACGAGACCGAGGAGATGTGGTTCCCGAACTTCGACAACGGAGGACTTTCGGAATATTCCTACACCGCCGGAGAGACAGGCCCGCGCGGCGACGGCAAGACTTTCGGCGGCATTCAGCAGGCCGGTTCGCCGTGGAGCGACGCCGCCAAGGCCAGGCGCCACTACGCCAACTCCCCGGCAGTCAACGTCACCAAGTGGCACACCCCGATCCTCTGCATCCACGGAATGATGGACTTCCGCATCCCTTACGACCAGGGCATGGCCGCGTTCAACACCGCCCAGATGATGGGAGTTCCGTCCAAGCTGATCGTGTTCCCGGAGGAGAACCACTGGATCCTCCAGCCTCAGAACGCCCTCTTCTGGCACCGCAGCTTCTTCGACTGGCTTGACCGCTGGTGCAAATAAGAAACATGAAAAAGATGATGCAGGTCATTTTTTGAAGGTTTCTAAAAAGACAATCATATGGCAAAAACAATCACAATCATCGGAGCCGGAATGATGGGCTCCGCGCTTGCGTTCCCGGCCAGAGAGAACGGAAACACAGTAAGACTTGTCGGGACACCTTTGGACAAAGAGATCATCAACGTCTGCAAATCTACAGGCAAGCACCTCAAATTCAATGCGCCGTTCCCGGAAGGCGTTGAATATTTCCAGTTCGAGCAGTGGAAGGAAGCCGTCAAAGGATGCGACTTCATCATCGGAGGAGTCAGTTCGTTCGGGGTTGACTGGTTCCTTGAGAACGTCCTTGCGGAACTCGATCCTTCGGTTCCGGTGCTGTCTGTGACCAAAGGATTGATCAATCTTGAGGACGGGGCATTGATCTCATACCCTGAATACTGGAAGCGCGAGCTTGCCAAAAAAGGCATCGACAGGCAGATCTGCGCCATCGGAGGCCCTTGCACAAGTTATGAACTCGTGGCACACGACCAGACGGAGGTGGCGTTCTGCGGCAAACAGCCGGAAATCCTAAGAATGATGAAAGCGGCGATGGCCACAGATTATTATCACATTTCCCTGACCAACGATGTGGAAGGACTGGAGAGCGCGGTGGCCCTCAAGAACGGCTATGCGTTGGCGGTCGCGATGACGATCGGACTGGTGAACAGGACGATGAACGACGGACTGCACTACAACAGCCAGGCCGGAGCCTTCTACCAGGCCGTCAAGGAGATGCGTTACCTTCTGGAGCTTCAGGGAGCGAGCCGCGACTGCGAGAACATCGGAATCGGCGACCTGTATGTCACCGTCTATGGAGGACGGACCAGGAAGATAGGCATCCTGCTGGGTGAGGGCAAGACCTACGACGAGGCGATTGAACTCCTCTCCGGGGTCACATTGGAAAGCCTTGTGGTGTCCCGCAGGGTTTTCGCGGCGATCTCCAAGCGTGCGGAGAAAGGCGAGGTGGATTTGAAAAACTACCCCATGCTTTGCCACGTAGCCGATGTCCTGGACCGCGGCAAGGACGCGCAGCTTCCTTGGGAAAGTTTCACATTCGACAATCTCTGAACATAAACGTAATCGTAACAAAAAACGTAGAGAGGGGGACTGAAATTCAGTCCCCCTCCTCTTTGTACCCCCGTTGGGAATCGAACCCAAATCGTCGGAACCGGAATCCGAAATTCTATCCATTAGACTACAGGGGCATCATTCTTGCGGTTGCCCGCAATCAGTTTACAAAAATAGCAAATTAATGGCAAAACAAGAATTTTTGGCGAATCTTTCGCAGGAAGATTTCATTTCGCCGGCAAATGCATCCTCAAGGCTCATAAAAGAGCCTTTTATATTCGGATAATCCAATAATAAATCGTATTTTTGCGTATTATGAAGAAAGCATACGTATTTCCCGGTCAGGGTTCCCAGTTTCCAGGTATGGCGAAAGAGCTTTACGACGGAAACGCCAAGGGCAAGGAATTGCTCGAGAAGGCGAATGACATACTCGGATTCAGAATCACTGACATAATGTTTGAGGGTACGCCGGAGGACCTCAAGGCCACACGTGTCACACAACCGGCAATATTCCTGCACTCCGTCGTGCTGGCGAAGTGCTATGAAGGATTCAGACCTGACATGGTCGCAGGGCATTCTCTTGGTGAATTTTCCGCATTGGCCGCCGCGGAAGCCATCAGTTTCGAGGATGCCCTTCGTCTTGTCCACATCCGCGCCACACAGATGCAGCTCTGCTGCGAGAAGGTGCCAGGGACAATGGCCGCCATCGTGGGTCTGCCGGATGAGAAGGTCGATGAGATCTGCGCCTCATGCGAAGGTCTCGTGATTCCGGCCAACTACAACTGCGGCGGGCAGGTGGTCATCTCAGGCGAGAAGTCCGCCGTTGAGCAGGCCTGTGAGAAAGCCAAGGCCGAAGGCGCGAAGAGGGCGCTTCCTCTGGCCGTCAGCGGGGCGTTCCACTCCCCTCTCATGGAGCCGGCGCGCGTGGAACTCGGCAAGGCGATAGAGGAGACCAGGATCGTGACCCCGGTCTGTCCGGTTTACCAGAATGTCTCGGCACAGGCTGTCACCGACCCCGAAATCATCAAGAAGAACCTGCTCGCCCAGCTCACCTCTCCGGTGAGATGGACACAGTCAGTCAGGAACATGCTTGCGGACGGAGCGGACTATTTCATGGAGATCGGCCCCGGAACAGTCCTGCAAGGGCTTGTAAAGAGGATTTCCGCCGGAGCGGAGGGAATCACCGTCGAAGGTTTGACAACTATCTAAAAATATATTAACATAACGTTAACGATATGGCTAAAGAAAAGAAATTCATCACTTGTGATGGTAACACTGCCGTGGCGAACGTCGCTTATCTTTTCAGCGAGAACGCCTGCATCTACCCTATCACACCATCCTCTCCGATGGCAGAGAACATTGACGAATGGGCTGCCCACGGAAAAAAGAACCTCTGGGGCGAGACGGTAAGCGTCACCGAGTTGGAAAGCGAGGCCGGCGCCTCGGGAGCAGTGCACGGCTCCCTCCAGGCCGGTGTCCTCACCACGACCTACACCGCTTCCCAGGGACTTCTTCTGATGATCCCCAACATGTACAAGATCGCCGGAGAGATGCTCCCGGCTGTCTTCCACGTCTCGGCCCGCGCGCTTGCGTCCCATGCCCTCTCCATCTTCGGAGACCATCAGGACGTGATGGCTTGCCGCCAGACCGGCTTCGCCCTCCTCGCTTCCGGGTCAGTCCAGGAGGCCCAGGACCTCGCCGCCGTGGCTCACCTGTCCGCCATCAAGTCCAGCATTCCTTTCCTTCACTTCTTCGACGGATTCCGCACATCGCACGAGATCCAGAAGATCGAGGCTCTGGACGAGGAGGAACTCAAGAAGATGGTCAGCGGGAAGTCCCTCAAGGCCTTCCGCGAGAGAGCGCTCAATCCTGACGCTCCCGTGACCCGCGGCACCGCACAGAACGGAGACGTTTACTTCCAGGCCGTCGAGTCAAGGAACAACTTCTACAACGCCGTTCCGGACATCGTGGCCCGCTACATGGGTGAGATCAGCGAACTGACAGGACGCGAGTACCGTCCGTTCACATACTACGGAGCAGCCGACGCAGAGAACATCATCGTCGCCATGGGTTCCGTGACAGAGACAATCAAGGAAACGATCGACTACCTCGCGAAGAAGGGCAGGAAGTACGGCCTTGTCACCGTCCACCTCTACAGGCCTTTCGCCGAGAAATATTTCCTCAAGGTCCTTCCGAAGACCGTCAAGAGGATCGCCGTCCTCGACAGGACAAAGGAGCCGGGAGCGCTCGGAGAGCCTCTCTATCTCGACGTGAAGGCGCTGTTCCAGGGTCAGAAGAACTCTCCGCTGATCATCGGCGGACGCTACGGCCTCTCCTCAAAGGACACCACACCGGCGCAGATCGTCGCCGTTTACGACAATCTTGAGCTGGGCGAGCCGAAGAACGACTTCACCATCGGCATCGTGGACGACGTGACCTTCAAGTCACTCTCCATCAAGAGCGAGGTCTCGATCGTGAAGCCGGGCACCACCGAGTGCAAGTTCTACGGTCTCGGCTCGGACGGTACCGTCGGCGCCAACAAGAACACCATCAAGATCATCGGAAGCCATACGCAGAAATACTGCCAGGCCTACTTCGACTACGATTCGAAGAAGTCCGGCGGCTACACCTGCTCCCATCTCCGCTTCGGAGACAGTCCTATCAAGGCGCCTTACCTTGTCAGCACTCCTGACTTCGTGGCCTGCCACGTTCCTTCGTACCTGAGCAAGTACGACGTGCTCAAGGGCATCAAGGAGAACGGCACCCTCCTCCTCAACTCTCTCTGGGACGAGGAAGAGACCGTCAAGAGGATCCCTGACAACGTGAAGGCCATCATCGGCAAGAAGAAGATCAAACTCTACATCATCAACGCCACGAAGATCGCCGCCGAAATCGGCCTTGGCAACAGGACCAACACCATCCTCCAGTCCGCATTCTTCAAGATCACCGGCATCATCCCTTACGAGGATGCCGTCAAGTACATGAAGGACGCCATCGTGAAGAGTTACGGCAAGAAGGGAGAGAACGTCGTGAACATGAACTACGCTGCGGTTGACAGAGGCGGTGAATATGCTGAAGTGACCATCCCTGCCGAATGGGCGAAGATCTCGGCCAAGTTCGAGACCCCCGGCAAGGACCGCCTGGCTCCTGCTTTCGTGAAGGACATAGCCGATGTCGTGAACTCCCAGAACGGAGACTCGCTCCCTGTAAGCGCGTTCCTGCCTTACGCCGACGGCACGATGCCGGCCGGCACATCAGCCTACGAGAAGCGCGGTGTCGCGGTCACTGTTCCAAGCTGGGACGCGGAGAAGTGCATCCAGTGCAACTCCTGCGCGTTCGTCTGCCCTCACGCCGCCATCCGTCCGTTCCTCCTTACGGCCGAAGAGGCCGGAAAGGCTCCGGAAGGACTCAAGAAGGCACAGGGCAAGGCTGTTCTGAAAGAATATTCATTCGCCCTTTCCGTCTCGGTTGACGACTGCACCGGTTGCGGCAACTGCGTGGATGTCTGCCCTGCGAAGGAGAAGGCCCTCACGATGGTTTCCGCCCTCGACCAGCAGTCAGAGCAGGACAACTTCAACTGGCTCGCCACAAAGGTAGGCTACAAGGAGAAGGTTGTCAACAAGGCCGCCAATGTAAAGAACTCCCAGTTCGCACAGCCTCTGTTCGAGTTCAGCGGAGCCTGCGCCGGTTGCGGTGAGACCCCTTACATCAAGAACATCACCCAGCTCTTCGGTGACAGGATGATGATCGCCAACGCGACCGGCTGCTCCTCAATCTACGGAGCGTCATTCCCTGCGTCACCTTACTGCACCAACGCACAGGGTCACGGCCCGGCATGGCAGAACTCCCTCTTCGAGGACAACGCCGAGTTCGGTCTCGGAATGAAGATCGGTTCAGACCGCGCGAGAGAGACTGTGGCCAACCTTATGACCGCGGCTCTGGACTGCGACAAGTGTCCGGAAGAGGTCAAGGCTCTGTTCAGGCAGTGGCTTGACAACAAGGAGAACGGCGAGATCACCCGCGAGGTGGCCGACAAGGTCATTCCTCTCATGGAGAAGACAGATTGCCCTCACTGCAAGAAACTGCTTGACTACAAGCACTTCATCCCTGCGCGCAGCCAGTGGATCTTCGGCGGTGACGGCTGGGCCTACGACATCGGCTACGGCGGACTCGACCACGTGCTCGCCTCGGGCAAGAATGTGAACGTGCTTGTCCTCGACACCGAGGTTTACTCCAACACCGGCGGACAGAGTTCCAAGTCAACCCCTGCCGGCGCGATCGCCAAGTTCGCGGCCTCCGGCAAGAAGATCCGCAAGAAGGATCTCGGCATGATGGCCATGAGCTACGGCTACGTCTATGTGGCCCAGGTAGCGATGGGTGCAAGCCCTGCGCAGTACCTCAGCGCCATCAAGGAGGCCGAGGCCTATGACGGACCGTCCCTCATCATCGCCTACGCTCCGTGCATCAACCACGGTCTGAAGGCCGGTATGGGTCTGAGCCAGAAGGAGGAGAAGCT
>CAVIGZ010000029.1:0-22503 GCA_963642565.1 Bacteroidaceae bacterium
GAGAACATGCCCTTCTTCATCTCGCCGCCGTACCAGGTGTTGAGGATGACCTGCTCCTTGCTTGTCACGTTGAACGCCACGCAGGTGTCGCTGCGCAGCCCCAGCTCCTCGAAGTTGGCCACCTTGGCCTTTGATGCGCAGTAAACCACGAAATCAGGCTCAAGGTCGAACTCTTCCTGATTCTTCGGACGGATGAACATGTTGGTCACGAAATGAGCCTGCCATGCGACCTCCATGATGAAGCGGACTTTCATGCGGGTGTCCTTGTGCGTTCCGCAGAAACCGTCCACGACGAAAAGTCTCTTTCCGGAGAGTTCCTGCTGGGCGGTCTTTCTCACGACTTTCCAGGTCTTCTCTGTCATGGGATGATTGTCGTTAGGGTACTCTGGAGTGTTCCACCAGACAGTCTCCTTGGAGTTCTTGTCCATGACGATGTACTTATCCTTAGGAGAACGTCCGGTGTAGATGCCGGTCATGACGTTGATGGCGCCGAGTTCGGTCACCTGACCTTTCTCGTAGCCTTCAAGCTCAGGCTTTGTCTCCTCGTTGTAGAGAACCTCGTAAGTCGGATTGTAAAGGACTTCCTTCACATTCTTGATTCCGTACTTGCTTAAATCCATCTTAGGCATAGTTAAATGTGTTTTTATAAAGTTAAACTTATTCTCTGAACAAAGCGCCGCAAATTTAAGGAATTTTTATACATTACTCAAATGAGAGAATGATTAATTTCGTACATTTGCCCTGCCGGCGTGCTTCTCTGCAAATATTTTGCCAGCTGAAGACGCAAAAGGTTGTGATAAAACGGTTTAACTAACATCTGATGAATATGTCACCGTCGGAAGTGTTGAAGGAATATTGGGGCTATGAGGGTTTCCGTCCGATGCAGGAGGAGATCATCACGGCCGCCTTGGAGGGGAAGGATGTGCTGGCCATAATGCCTACCGGCGGAGGCAAGTCGATCTGCTTTCAGGTGCCGGGACTGATGAAGGACGGAATCACGCTGGTAGTGACTCCGCTGATCGCCTTGATGAAGGATCAGGTGCAGAACCTCCGCGACAGGGGAGTCCGCGCCCTTGCGATCCACGCCGGAATGAGCCGCCATGAGGTCGATCTGGCTTTGAACAACGCGGCCTACGGAGATTTCAAATTCCTGTACCTGTCCCCGGAAAGGCTCGGAACGCAACTGTTCCAGTCTTACATCGATGTGCTGGACGTCGGCTTTGTCGTGGTCGACGAGGCGCACTGCATCTCCCAATGGGGCTACGATTTCAGACCCGATTATCTGAAGATAGGCGAACTGCGCGACAGGATTGACGCTCCGGTCATAGCCGTCACGGCGACCGCCACCCCGACAGTCGCCCTGGACATCATGGAGCGGCTTCGCTTCAAGGACAAGCTGTCGCTCAAGAGCGGTTTCGAACGCCCGAACCTCAGCTACATAGTGCGGCGGGCGGAGGACAAGCATTCCCAGATACTGAACATCTGCAACGGAGTTCCGGGGACGGGGATCGTCTATGCCCGTAACCGGAAAAAGTGCGAGGAGCTTTCGGCGTTTCTTCAGGCGCAGGGGGTGTCGGCCTCGTTCTACCATGCCGGTCTTGGAGGTCAGCGGAGGGCGGAGCGTCAGGCCGCATGGAAAAGCGGAGCGGTCAGGGTGATGGTCTGCACGAACGCTTTCGGAATGGGGATAGACAAGCCGGATGTGCGGTTTGTGGTGCATTATGACCTTCCGGAGAGTCCGGAGGCGTATTTCCAGGAGGCTGGCCGCGCAGGGCGTGACGGCAAACGCTCGTTTGCGGTGCAGCTTTGGAACGGGGTGGATGTGCGGAGAGCCAAGCAGATAGAAGATGTCTCGTTCCCTTCGCTTGAATATGTCGAAGACATCTACCAGAAACTTCATGTGTTCTTCGAGATTCCATACGATTCCGGAATCGGGCGGCAGCTGAAGTTCAGGATCGAGGATTTCTGTAAGCGGTTCGGCCTTCAGCGGGCTCCGGCGTTCTATGCGCTGAAATACCTTGAGCGGACGGAGCATCTGACATATTCGGAGGAAATTGACATTCCGACGAAGGTCAGGATCAATGTGGACCGGAAGTCTCTTTATGACATCGAACTGGCTGATAAAGGCCAGGCGGATGTCCTTGACGCCCTGATGCGGAGCTATACAGGGATCTTCTCTTTCCTTCAGCGGATTGACGAGGAATCTGTCGCCCGCCGCGCCGGTCAGACCGTCCCGCAGCTTAGGCAGTCGCTCTATGGCCTGTCGCTCGCGCACGTCATCAATTATGTGCCGACGGATCATTCCGATGTCGTCGTGCTTCACCATGACCGTCTGCGCCCCGGCAACATCAACCTGATGCCTTCCCGTTATGAGATGCTCAGGGACGCCTTCCATGACCGCGCCGCCGCGATGCTTGAATATGTCAGCGAGACATCCGAGTGCCGTTCCCGCTATCTTCTGCGTTATTTCGGCCAGAGGGAGACCACCGACTGCGGCACCTGCGATGTCTGCCGCGCCCGTCTCTCGGGCGAACATGAGCGGACTCTCCGGCAGACGACAAGGCAGAGGCTGATCGAATACGTCAATGGCAGGAATGGCGCATATTCCCTTGAAGAGGTTGTCGCGGAATTCGGTAATCCCTCCGTGGACTGTTCGCCCGACTATCTTGACATTCTGCGCAGGCTCATAGACGACGGAGAGGTCCCGATGTACAGATGATCATTCTATGACGAGGCCGTCGTAGGCAGGGCGGACGATGGAGCGGATGTTGCGTTCGCGGCAAAGAGCCTCAAGGTCTTTGCAGAACCGGTCGTGACGGGGGAAGGTGTGAGAGAGATGGGTCAGCCAAGTGTGCTCGGCGCCGATCCGTCCGGCAATCTCAAGAGTCTCGTCAAGGCTGAAATGCGAATGGTGTTTCTTGTAGCCTACAGTGTTGAGGGTCACATGCCTTAGACCTGAAAGTTTTACGTACTCGCTTTCGGGCAGGAGACTCATGTCCGTGATGTAGGCTATGTCCCCGAAGCGGAAACCGAGAACGGGCAGTTTGTCATGCAGACCACGGATCGGGACGATCTTCACGCCACCTGTCGAGGCCGCCATTGAGGCCGGGTCGGCCTTGTCGATGATGTCCTCCAGTTTCCGGCCGGTCGGGATCAGCTTCCCGTCAGGTGTCTTGTAGTGGTAGCCGACATCGTGGATCCACACGAGTTCCATGTCCCTGGCGTTCGGATAGATCAGAAACGGATTCTCGTCAATCACATGGAGGTGCCATTCGGGGGCGCCTGGATATTTCGGGAAGGAGAAGACGTAAGGATATTCCTTGATGAGATCGTCCAGTACGTTCCGCTCGCAGTAGATCTCGGCGGCGCGCTTGTCGATGTAGTTCAGAGACCGCACGTCATCCAGCCCTCCCGTGTGATCCTTGTGATTGTGTGTCAGCAGGATGGCATCGAGGTGGCAGAGGCCGTGGGCTAGCATCTGCATCCTGAAATCCGGCCCCGCGTCCACAAGGATGTTCAGTCCTCCGTATTCGACGAACGCCGAGGAACGGAACCGCTTGTCCTTTGCGTCCGGTGATCCGCACACGTCGCACCTGCAGCCGATGATCGGAATTCCCTGCGAGGTCCCGGTACCCAGAAATGTCAGCCTTGCCTTGTCCATGATGTTCTTTTTTGTGTGAGTAGTTAGAGATCTTTGTTTTCAGGGTTTTCTGGCCGCCGTCAGATCGTGATGTCCTCTATGATGTTCACAAACGCCGGGTCGTAAGGCCTTTCGACGCGGATGTAGTTGCCGGTGTAGCCGCCCATCATCCCGTCCTTGACATCCGATTCCCACAGCACCTGCGAGCGTCTGCCGCGGTTCCTCTCCACAAAGGCCGAATGCAGCTCCGCGCACAGCTCCTCCAGCCTTGCCACCCTCTCCGTCTTCACGGAGTCCATGACCTGATCCTTCCATCCGGCGGCGACTGTCCCCGGACGGCGGGAATACGGGAACACATGGATGAACGCCGGCCTGACGCGGTCCCGGAGGAATGAATATGTCTGTTCGAACAGTTCGTCCGTCTCTCCGGGAAGTCCTGCGATGACATCTATGCCGAAGAAAGTGAACGGCTTGTCGGTGTCCTCCGGCCGCGGATCCATCACGGAGCGTATGCAGTCGATCCTGTCGGCGAAGAACTCCGTCGTGTAACGGCGGCCTACCCGTTTCAGGATTGTGTCAGATCCCGACTGTAGAGGAATATGGAAGTGCGGCTGGAACTTTGTTCCGGAGGCGATCCATTCGATGATGTCCTCCGTGATGAGATTCGGTTCGATGGACGAGATGCGGTAGCGTTCTATTCCCTTCACGTCGTTCAGCCGTTTCAGCAGGTCGAGGAAACTTTCGCCTGTCGTCCTGCCGAAGTCCCCGGTGTTGACTCCCGTGATGACAATCTCCTTGATTCCCGAATCCGCTATCTTCCTGGCCTGTTCCAGAACCTCCGGAATCGGAATGTTCCTTGAGTTGCCCCTTGCGTAAGGCACCGTGCAGTAGGCGCAGAAGTTGTCGCACCCGTCCTGCACCTTGAGGAACGACCGTGTCCTCTCCTCCGACGAGAACGCCGCCATCGTCTCCTTCGAGATCTCTTTGTATTCCGCCGCGCTCATCGGCTTATGAACTTGAATACTATCTTTTAGCCCCTGAGTTTGTTGAAGGGCGGATCCTGTGTTCGGATGTGATGGTTCAGCCACCAATGGCAAAGAGGTGGCGGTGATGGCACTGCCGGCCCCGTGGCCGCCCGTGGCCTCGTGAACGGGTGGACCGCCGCAGGCGGGACGGGCTGGAGCGCGGAGCGCGGAAGGTCTGTCAGTGCCATCACCGCCACCTCTCAGTATCAGTTCCATGGTCTCAGGAACCACACGCGACTTCTCCTTGGCACCGAACACGAGTGCGACGCCATCAATGGCTTGAAGGTCATCCCGGCGAAGCTCGGCGTAGCAGCCTGTCACGATGATCCTGGCCTCTGGCGAGGTGCGGTGCATCTTCCGGATGACATTCCGGCACTTCTTCTCGGCCCTCTCTGTGACCGAACAGGTGTTGATGAGGTAAAGATCCGCCTTCTCCTCCCACGGCACGACCGTGAGGCCGTTCGCCGCGAACCCTCTTTCGTAAGTCGAAGTCTCGGCGTAGTTCAACTTGCAGCCGAGTGTCAGAAACGCTATCGTCATCCTAAAATCTCCATATCGGCTCACCGTACATGACCGTCACTCTGGACCATGCGCAGGTCCCGTTCACAGGCGGGTTCTTCTTTGAAACCCTCACCTTGCAGAACAGTATCTCTTTGAACTCCTTGCGGATCGCATCCAGAATCCTTCCAGCCACATTCTCCAGCAGGTTTGACGGGATGGCCATCTGCTCCGCCACTATGTCATAGACCCTTCCATAGTCAATGGTCTTTTCGAGATCATCGGTCTTCACAGCCTTTTTCATTTCAGTCTCGGCATGGATGTCCACCATGAATGTGTTGCCTTCCTTCCGCTCTTTCTCCAGACACCCGTGAAAGGCGTGGAACTCCATCCCTTCAAGTTCAATTATTCCGTCGTAGTTCATGTCCCTTATGATTCATTTGTATGGTCACTGAGCTTGTCGAAGTGACCTTCCGGCCAGCAGCAGGAAAACGCAAGGGCGTTTCCCGATGGCGAAAGGCGAACGCTTCCACTCCTTGACTGTTTTGGTCTGGATCGTCTCGTCAGGCAGGGTGATGTCCGCGGCGACGCACAGCCTTGTCCGGGGCTGGAGCGTGGCCAGCAGGTCGGCAAGCATCGAATCGTTCCTGTACGGAGTCTCTATGAACATCTCCGTCTGGTCCAGCCGCGCGGAACTCCTCTCGATCTCCAGGATGGCCTTCCTTCGCTCATCTGTCTTCGCCGGCAGGTAGCCGCGGAAAGCGAAGCTCTGCCCGTTGAGTCCGGAACCCATCAGCGCCAGCATCAGCGAGGACGGTCCGACAAGCGGAACCACTTGGATTCCGTGAAGATGGCAGAGTTCTACCAGCTGCGCTCCGGGATCCGCCACGGCCGGAAGTCCGGCCTCTGAGATCAGCCCCACATCGGTCGGCGTACCGTCCGGATCAGAAAACATGTCCAGAAGCGCCTCCACGTCCTTGGCGGAGGAGTGCTCGTTGAGCTCACGAAGTTCAAGTTCTCCGATGTGTCCTCTCAAACCGGCCGCGGAAAGGTACCTGCGCACGGTCCGCGCCTCCTCCACGACATATTTCCGGATGTCCTTGAGTCTGTCAAGGACGGGCTGCGGAATGACTTCCGCGGGGTCATATTCCCCGAGAGGGGAAGGAATCAGATAGAGTCTGCCATTTGCCATAACGGCGGCAAATTTACGAATATTGCCGAATTTAATTTGAGTGATGATGAAAAAATAAATTGGTAAGGTTTTGAGAAGGATTTTTGTGGATAAATTTATTTGTGAAGAAGGAGTGTGCCGGTGGCACACGACTGATGAACAAGTAAATTCAGACCAAAAAGACGAGCAAAAGCACCAAGTTATTTTTTAGGAATCACTAACTTTGCGGAAAAGAATAACACATGATCAGCATTATGAGAAAGGCAATCGCATTTGTTTTGTTGGCGGTCCTGATGGCCGCTCCGGCGGGGGCGAACGGAGGAACTCCCAAGGATGAAAAGGTTAAGAATGTCATTTTGATCATCGGGGACGGAATGGGACTTGCCGCGGCCGCCTCATGGATGATCAGTCAGGACTATGCCCCTACTTGTTTTGACAGGGCTCAGTACACCGGAGTCGTGAAGACGTATTCGGCCAACAGCAGGACAACCGACTCTGCCGCCGCATCGACGGCGATCGCCACCGGCAACAAGACCAACAACGGAATGCTCGGCATGCTCCCGGACAGCACCAAGCCGTCGAGCATCGCCGCCCTGGCCAAGGACAAGGGGCTTTCCACAGGCATCATCGCCACATCCTATGTTCTGGACGCCACGCCGGGAGGGTTCTACGCCCACGTCGCCAACCGCGGGGAGAAGAAGAACATCGCCGGGGACCTGATCGCCTTCAGACCGGATGTGATTCTGGGGGGCGGCCGTAAGTATTTCACCGAGAAGAAGTACACCGATGAAAACCTGATCGGCAAGGCCAAGGATGCCGGGTTTACCTATGTGGAGACTCCGGAGGAGTTCTATGCCACGCGGTCCACGCCCGTTCTCGGGCTGCTGGACGAGGGGGCGCAGATCAATGCCGCGGAGACCGACTCCGACCTCCTGACCGGGCTTGCCGAACACACGTGGAGCATCCTCGAAAAGAACAGGAACGGATTCTTCAGCATGGTCGAGGGATCTCTCATCGACCATGCCGCCCATGCCAACAACACTGAAGAGCTGCTTTGGTGGATGGAGGAGTTTGACAAGGTGGTCAATGCCGCTTTCGACTACGCCGACGCCCACAAGGGCACTCTTGTCATCGTCACAGCGGACCACGAGACCGGAGGTGTCACCCTTGTTCCCGGCAGCAAGGATTTCACGAAGGGCGAGAGCGGACTTGGAGTCAAATATTCCACAGGCGGTCACACGGCCTCGCCTGTCATCCTTTACTCCTACGGAGCGTCCTCATGGAAGTTCAGCGGCGTGATGGACAACACGGACATATTCAAGAGAATGAAAAGCGTCCTGATTGACAAGTAATAACGCTGTTAACGACGTTTTGATTATGAGGAAGATCTCTCTTGCTCTTATGGTGCTGATGGCTCTTGCTCCTTCGGCATGGGCCGTCTCCGGTCCAGGTGACATCATTCCCTCCCCGGTCAAGTACGAGATTCTGAATGAGGAATATTCTCCGAAAAGTGATGGCAGCGACATTCGCGTGCATCTTGGCGACAAGCGTTTCCTTAAGGAAATCAACGCTTTGAACTTGGCGGACTTCGCCCGTGACGAAGCTTATAAACTGGTAGTGGGCAGGAGAGGGATTGACATCTACGCTCTTTCCGAGACAGGTGTGTTCCGTGCCGGGACCAGCCTGAAAATGATGCTGGACCAGGATTCCACGCTGACAGTCTGCGGCATTCTGGACTATCCCCGGTTCCGTCACAGAGGTCTGATGCTTGACATTTCCCGTAATTTTCGTGACAAGGATTTCATCTTGAAGCAGTTGGATGCGATGGCAATGCTCAAGATGAGTACACTGCACCTGCATCTTACCGATGACGCGGGGTGGAGAATCCAGATCGACGCCTACCCGGAGTTGACCCGCAAGGCTGCCTGGAGGGTAGGAAAAAACTACGAGGAATGGAGGAAATCGGGATGCCTATATTCAGAAGAGGGCTCACCTCTGGCTTCCGGAGGTTATCTGACCAAGGCCGATGTCAGGGAGATTGTGGAATATGCGGCCGCGAGGCACATCGACATCATTCCGGAAATCGAGCTTCCCGGCCATTCCGGCGAGGTGCTTGCGGCCTATCCGGAACTTGCCTGCCTGAGCGCTGACGGCAGGGAACGCCGGATCTCCGGGGATCTTTGCCCGGGCAAGGAGAAGACATTCGGGATGTTCGAGACGATTCTCGGCGAGGTGTTGGAGATGTTCCCTTATGAATATGTCCACATAGGCGGCGACGAGGCTTCCAGGCGCGGCTGGAAGGAGTGTCCGGATTGCCGGCACAGGATGGAGACGGAACATCTTGAGGATGTCGATGAACTTCAAAGTTACCTTGTGAACAGGGTGACGAGGTTCCTTGAGTCCAAGGGCAGACGCGCCATAGGCTGGGACGAGATCCTTGACGGCGGTCTTGCGGAAGGAGCGGCGGTGATGTCCTGGAGAGGCACTCAGGGAGGGATCACGGCGGCCGGCATGGGACACGATGTGATCATGTCTCCCGGCGAGTACTGCTACTTCGATTCCAGTCAGGACGCTCCGTTCTCTCAGCCGAAGTCCTTCAGCGGCTACCGTCCACTTGAACAGGTCTATTCATTCAACCCGACTGACGGCATCGCTGATGAATATGCCGGCCACATCCTCGGTCTTCAGGCCAATCTCTGGTCCGAGTTCGTCCCGACGGGGGAGTACATGGAGTACCTGCTTTATCCGCGCGCTTTCGCGATCGCGGAGATCGGCTGGAGCCCGGCTGACGGCAAGGACTACTCCCGTTTCCGGAAGAATGCCGTGAGACTGGCCGGGAACCTGCGTTCCAAAGGCTACAACGCTTTTGATCTGAATAAAGAGATCGGCCCGCGGCCTGAGTCGCTGGAGCCGCTCGACCATCTTGCGGCCGGAGCGGAGCTCACCTACAATGGAAGGAAATATTCAAGCGGCTATCCCGCGGGAGGTGACAACGCCCTCGTGGACGGGAAACTTGGCGGCTGGTTCTACAAGGACAAACGCTGGCAGGGATTCCTGTGCGATGTGGATGTCACGATCGATCTGGGTTCCGTCAAGGACATCCACTATGTCGGGGCGACATTCCTGTCCCACACCTCCGCCGATGTCGGTTTCCCTGTGAGGACGGAAGTCTCGTTCTCCGAGGACGGAGTCACATATTCCGACCCTGTGGTCTGCCTCCTTGAGATTCCTGACACCGATTCATGCGCGCTTCTGAACACTTTGGGTACGGCCCTCAACGCCTCAGCCCGCTACATCCGCTACAAAGCCGTGCGGGATGACGTGACCAGAAACCGCAACCACGCCTTCATCTTCATCGACGAGATTGTGGTGAATTAAGAAGCTGTTTTGATTTGTTTGAAATGTTCTTTGAGGTGAAAAAATCTTCAAACAAACAAATCAAAACAACTTCTGAAGTTTTCCGGAAATTCAATGCAAGGTTCAGGGGCGGCGGGATTATGTAATACGTAGCCCCGCTGCTTGATTTATTCTTAAACTACTCTTTGCAGAGCATGATCTGCTGGATGAGGTGATCGGTTGACTGCATTCCAAGCGAGCCGATCCTGCCGAGATTCCGGATTGTCCTCTCGATGTCCCTGTCAATGATACCGTCGGTTTCCCTGATGCAGGTGCCTCTGAGGGCCAGGACGCATGACTGGACCGCGCAGGCCACTCCAGAGGCCACTTTCATGGCGCATCCGACTTTCGCTCCGTCACAGACCATTCCGGTGATGTTTCCGATCATGTTCTTGATCGCGGCACAGACCTGCTCATAACTTCCTTCGCGGAGGAACACGATTCCGCAGGCGGAACCTGTGGAGGCGATCACGCAGCCGCAGAGAGCCGACAGTTTCCCGAGATAGCCTTTGATGTGGATCGCTACCAGATTGCTCAGGATAAGCGCCCGGGCGAGTCTCTCGTCATCGACATCGTATTTCAGCGCGTACGCTATCACAGGCATGCTCACCGTGATGCCCTGGTTTCCGCTTCCGGAGTTGCTCATCGCGGGAAGTTTGCATCCGGCCATCCTTGCGTCGGAGGCCGCGGCGGTCATCCCCATCGCGAAACTGATGAAATCGTCTCCGAAGACTTCCTGCTGGTTCTCCCTGATGGTCTTGCCGACACCAAGTCCATAGTCCCCCTTCAGGCCTTCGCGGGCAAGCGCAAGGTTCAAGTCCCTGTCGGCCAGAATGAACCGGATGTCCTCGAAGGAGGCGCTTCGGGCGAATGAATATATTTCCTTGACGGTCAGATTGTAGTCCAATGTGCTCTTTACCGTGGGGGTCTCTCCGTCACTCCCTTTCCGGAAGTCAGAGACCGATGAGTCGAGTCCTGTCTCCACAATCCTGTCGTGGTCGTCCTCGATGACGGTCCAGGCCTTGTGGCCGGAGGAGCTTGCCGTAACCTTGACGTAGAGGATTTTAGGGTTGTCTGCGACCTTGATGCGCACCTTGCATGCGTCCACCAGTTCCTTCGCCTTCTCCACATCCTTGTCGGTCAGGTCTTTGAGAACCTCAAGTCCGTATCCGCTCCTTCCGCAGACCGCCCCGAGGGCGGAGGCGATGTAAAGCCCGACCATTCCTGTCCCGGGGATTCCGACTCCCATGCCGTTCTTGAGTATGTTCCCGCTGACTTCCACGTCAAGGTCATATTCGGAAAGTACCGGGACTTTTGTTTTCAGGGTTTCCGTGGCCTTGGCTGCGGCCAGTGCGACTGCGATCGGCTCGGTGCAGCCCAACGCCGGCTTGACTTCCTTGTGCAGGAGTTCGATGAGTTCGGCTTCTCTTTTGGTCATAACAGGCTATTTGTCAAGAAATTTCATGATGTCCTTGATCAGTGTCCCGATCTGGCTTTCTTCGGTGATCACCTCGATCGGGAAGCCGATGCAGACAGTCCTGTAGCCCTTCCCTTCGAAACATGTTCCGGCGGAGATGTCCGTGTCGGAGTAGCGCAGGAATGTCTGTGCCCCGGTGCAGGACGGGACGATGCCGTCAGGAGTCTCCACGTTGTAGATCACCGGATTGCGGTCTTTGTGGAAAGTGATTCTTCCCGTGTCCGGCTTCAGGAGCGGATTGCCTTTCGGACAGACCGTGGCGCTGCGGCTGGCGTAGTTGGTCATCCATCTGTAGCCGAGGGTCTTCTCAACGAACTCCTTCGTGGAGACGGTGTAAACGCTGTCCTTGCGCACGGGGTAGATTCCGTCCCAGACATCCGTGCCGATGTTCGCTCCGGAGACCAGCACGTTCCCGCCGCGTTCTGTGTAGGCGGAGATGGCTTTCTGGAGGCCGGCAGGGAAGACCTGGAACCTGTCCGGAACCCGTCCTGTCCCCACGACCGTGGTGATCTGCTTTCCGCAGATCAGGTCAACAGCCATGTCCTTTTCCGCCAGGGAGCCGTCATCACTGAAAGCGGCGACGCCGGCGGAATGGAAAGCGTAACCTGCCGCCATCAAGGCCTTGCCGTGGATTCCGCAGTAGTCGAACGTGTTCCCGGCGAAGACTTTCCCGGCCTCGTCAGTCCATGCCGCCCCGAATCCGGGATTGTCATCATCCATCCACGGCAGCTCCCGGCGGAACTGGTACTGCGGGCCTATGAAATTGATCTCCCGGCCGTAGGGAACTCCGGCATCAAGGTCGGCGTTGAATCCGGCATATTCCGGGGTGTCAAACCATGCCGGGGCGGACACCCTTGTGAAGTTGTTGACAACCAAGACGCTCTTGCCGTTGCCGGCCTCAGGAACGCCGACGCTCAGGGTCTCGGAAGGGAAACTCTTTCCGCCTTCGTTGAAGGCTATGACGCGGTAGCTGTAGATGTGTCCTGGAACGATGGAAACCCCGACCGAGATCTCGTCTCCGGAGAGCTTCACGTTGTCCAGAACCTTTCCTGAATCGAAAGCTCCGTTATCCACACGGGTCTGAAGGATGTAGCCGGTCGGCGAGGCCGTGGTCTCCAGAGAATCCGAAGTGGCCTTCCAGCTCAGACGGACTTCTCCGTCTTTCCCGAGCGAGGTGGCGAAGGAGTTGACCGGCAGGGGTTGTACGACGTAGTCGCATCCGTAGCGGGCGCTGAGGTATTTGAGCATGCCTTTGTAAACCGCCCTGCTGACCGTGAACCTGAAAGCCGGATCAAGGCCGAACTTCATGTCCGCGAAATTCTGATGCGACAGAAGCTCCAGCAGCATGGCCGGGACCGTCGCCGTCCGGGACTCGCTGTAGGAACGGTCCCAAAGCCCTCGACGGCTCCAGTCCGGGTTGAATCCCTTGCGGATGTCGTTCACGATTCCGGTCTGAACGAAGTCCGCGTACATCCTCTGCTGAAGCCTGTTCTCGCCGTTCGCGAACTTGTCGCTGCCGTCGCACATCAAGGTGTAGATCGCCAGAGTCCCGATGATCGAGTCGTTAGGTGTAGTCCCCGCATCCGTGTGGAATGCGAACGAAAGGTCTATCGGAATATTCAGACCCTCGGCGTCAGGATTTGTCCTTGAGCCTCCTGTCATCCAGCCGACCCATGCCCCGCGGTCGCCGTAGTCGGAGGTGTAGTCATTGTCGTACTTGTTGAGGATGGTGGAGTCCGCCCCGGCCCACTGCATCCAGTAGAGCGCCCCTTCCGTGAAGGACGGCATGCCGGAGGTGGCATATTCATTGACCGGCTGATTCTTAAGGCCTCTCGCGATCTTGCCCATCCCTCCGCCGAAACGCACCGCGTCGGCTGTGATGACCGCGTCGTTCGCGACATTGAAGCCTTTCGGCACGCTGTTGTCAAGTGTCACACAGCCTTCGGATCCCTTGTCGAACTCGAATGTCCCGAGGTAGATCCACGTCCCTCCTCCCATCTTCTGGTTGACGATGAACTCGCTTTCTCCGCCGAGATGCCTGATGGTGTAGTGGGCGCAGGGTGTGCTGTTCGGAAGGGTCTTGTAGGAAATGTAGACTGAATATTCCCCCCGCTCCGGAATGTCCGGGGTCCAGCGGGCCTCGGCGGCCTTGTCCCTCCGGTGTACCGCACATCCGGCCTGGCGCGCGGTGCCCATCCGGAACGGATTCTCAAGCAATGAATATGTCGCCCTGGCATCGGCGAATCCCGTTCCGGCATCCGACCAGGTTCCCGTCTCCGAGTATCTTCCCTCAATCCTCACACCTTCTCCTCTGCCTTCCTCAAAAGCCGGGTCGTTGTCGGCCACAACCTCGTTGGTCTGCGGATCCCTCTCGCGCGGGGTCATGACGTAGGCACCGGCGTTCTCAAGCATCGGAATCAGGAATGGAAGGACATAGCTTTGGGTGTACATGTCCTCCACAGTCTGGAACATCGGGGCCCGCTGCCATTCCCAGCGGTCCGTCTTTTCCTCGAAGTACCTTCCGTGGCTCTGCCACAGTGCTATGTTCCTGCCGGTAAGTCCTTTCACGAAGTCCTGTGAACCGACATTCGTGATGAAGGGATGTACATTGCGCAGATCCTTTGTCCTGAATCTGTTCCCTGTCGGCTTCCCGTCATTGCCGACTGCCGGCATGACGTAAGACTCCAGCTTGTTCTTTCCGACGAACAGATTCCCGATGCTATAGTCGGAGCATGATTGGGGCATCAGATCCTTCAGCGTTTCCCTCAGCCATTGCACGTCTTCCTCTCTCCATGGGAAATCCCCCATCGCCGGCGTGAAGTGGAAATCCAGGCCATAGCCTCTTCTGACGACCTTGTTGGCCTTGACCTGCGCCGACACCCCTGTCCTTTCCGGAAGCAAGGTCTGAAGCGAGTCCACCGCATCCTTGAAGTCTTTGACGGACTGGGCGTCAATGTTGACGGCAAATGCGCCGGCAACGGCGAATATGGTTAACAGTCGTTGGATCATGTTATTGTTTTTTCTTGAATGTTGACAACTCAGCCAGTACCGTGATAATCGATGCTCCCGCGAGTGCGGTGAAATCAGCCAGGAAATCCATAGGATCTCCGCTTCTGTAGCCGGTGAAAGACTGTCCGATCTCTGTCCCCGCCGCCAGTACGCATCCTATGAGGAAGAAGAGGGTCACGCCAAGGACTGTTCTCAAAACATTTCTTTTCTGTGGACGGAATGCCGCATGGCAAAGTATGGGAAACGGGAAGAACATCAGGAAATGCACGATCTTGTCCGTCGGAATCCCGAACAACGTGTCCCGTCCGATCTCCGGCAGATCACTGAAATGTCCGAAGCATAGATAGGCCACGGCTCCGAGGTAGATGACCAGCGGAAACAACGCAAGAATATTCCTCTTTTTCATCATCGCTTATTTCAGGATAATTTCTCCGAAGAACTCAGGTCTGTGGAAGTCAGGCTTCGGAGTCCTGATCGGATTCCAGCTGAGGAAGTGCGGATGTGCGGTCAGATCTCCGCATTTATAGAAGTTCCCTCTCAGGCTGACAGGCAGGTTGTTCCTGTCTATCCCGATGAGTTCGAACGGAATCAGCATGGCCACCGTCCAGCTGAAGATCCTGTCGCTGATGTCCACGGCCTTTCGCTCCAGCGAGCAGTGTCTTATGACGCTTGCCAGAAGAGAGGGCCGGATAAGCGTCTTGTTGATCCTGCTTGTCCTTTTCGAGGCGAGGAGGGAGCCGATGCAGGTCAGTTCGAAGTTGTAGTACGTCCCGTCGTACGGATCCGTCACGAAGAACTCGCAGCAGCTGTCTTCCCAGCTGTTCCCGTTGTCCTCCAATGCGGTTGCCCTTAGATCAAGTCCCCTGACATGGAACATGACCGCAAGGTGCGTTCTTGTCCGTGCGATCGACCCGTTGCAGTCCGGCGCATAGGGAGCGTCCTTGGGCCAGTTACGCTCACAGACGGCGAATTTTGAAGCACCCTTCTCCATCGCAAGATCCAACTCCTGCAGATCCATGACCTCCAGCCCTTCCAGCAGCGGGACCCTGATTTGTCTGACAACGTTTTTCATTATTCTGAGTTTTTTTGAATATGTCCTTGCCCGGCGGCCGCTAAGAAACCTTCAAAAATAACCTGCATCATCTTTTTCATGTTTCTAAAGAGCCTGCATGTCATTGAGTTTCCTGTAGTAGCCGTTCAGCGCCAGCAGATCTTCATGCCGTCCGCGCTCCACGATGCGTCCCTCGTCCATGACGATGATCTCGTCAGCGTTCCTGATGGTCGAGAGCCTGTGGGCGATGGCGATCGTGGTCCTAGTGGACATCAGCCTGTCGAGAGCCTCCTGTACGATTTTCTCCGACTCCGTGTCAAGGGATGCCGTGGCCTCGTCCAGTATGAGGATAGGAGGGTTTTTCAGGATCGCCCTCGCTATGCTGATCCTCTGCCTTTGCCCTCCTGACAGCTTGATTCCGCGGTCCCCGATGTTGAAGTCGTAGCCGCCCTCTTTCTCCATGATGAAATCGTGGGCGTTGGCGATCTTCGCCGCCTCGACCACGCTTTCCATCGCGGCGTTTTCCACCCCGAAGGCTATGTTGTTGAAGATCGTGTCATTGAACAGGATCGACTCCTGGTTGACGTTGCCGATGAGGCTTCTCAGGTCTGCGATCCTGACTTCCTTGATGTCCGTCCCGTCGATTGTGATCGAGCCTCCGGTCGGATCGTAGAACCTCGGGATAAGGTCCACAAGGGTGGATTTGCCGGCTCCCGACGCGCCCACGATCGCGACGGTCCTGCCTTTCGGAATCTCCAGACACACATCGTCCAGAATCATCCTGTGACCGTCCGGGTAGCGGAAGCTCACATGATTGAAGGACAGCCTGTCATTGAAGCCCGAAAGTCTCTCCGGCCGGGCCGCCTCGATGATGTTGTTCTCCGCGTCCAGAATCTTGTTGATCCTCTCCATCGAGGCCATTCCCTTCGGAATCGCGTATCCGGCCTTGGCGAAATCCTTGATCGGATTGATGATGCTGTAGAGGATCACCATATAATAAATGAATATTGGAGCGTCTATGGTCGCCTTCCCTCCGAGGATCAGCGTTCCGCCGAACCACAGCACTATCATGATGAGCACGGTTCCCAGAAACTCGCTCATAGGGTGGGCGAGGGACTGGCGGATGGTCACCCGGTTGCTCTTCCTCCTCATCGACTCGGTGACGTTGTCGAACCTTCCGGACATCTTCTTTTCGGCTATGAAGGCCTTGATGATGCGCAGCCCGCCGAGCGTTTCCTCCACCTGGGCCATCACGTCGCTCCAAAGCTGCTGCACCTCAAGCGATTTCCTTTTCAGGTTCTTTCCCACAATCCCCATCACCCACATCATCAGCGGAGCGAAAAGGAGCGTGAAGGCCGTCATCTGCCAACTGATGACAAGCAGGGCGGCGAAATAGAAGATGATCAGGATAGGGTTCTTTATCAGCATCTCGATCGAGCCTGTGATGGAATTCTCGACCTCCTGCACGTCACCGCTCATCCTTGCTATGATGTCCCCTTTCTTCTCCTCCGAGAAAAAGCCCAGGGGAAGCGCCAGGATCTTGTTGTAGATGTCCATCCTGATGTTCTTCACGACACCGGTGCGGATCGGCACCATGACTGCGGCCGAGCCGAAGTAGCAGGCCGTCTTCAAGGCCGTCATCACGATCAGGAATATGCACAGGAACAACAGTACCGCGGAAGCGCCCACGGAGGAGATCTGCTGCTCCAGCATCCAATAGACATTCGCCATGAACGCGTCCCCGAGATCCTTGAACGGCATGCTCCAGACCTCGCTCCACGGGGTGAATGAATAGACCGTCTCGTTGATCTTGAACAGGATGCGCAGAATAGGCACGATGATCGCGAACGAGAAGATGTTGAACACCGCCGACAGGATGTTCAGAACGATGGAGCCGGCGAGATATTTCTTGAACGGCGCCACATAGCGCCTCATCATTGACCAGAATTCTTTCATTGTCAGAGTATTTTTTCCAACCAGTGGAAGATCAGGAATATTCTTTTACGCAGAACATCGTAGTCCAGCGTGTCGGCCGTGTCGCCGGTCTTGTTTGTCAGCATCGTGATGCCGGAGGTGAAGACGACGCACGTCAGTCCGTTCTCCGTGAAGATCTTCTGGTCTCCGAACCTGCTGTGGAACATTTCCGTGAAACTCTTGCTCCCGTAGTAGCTCGTGGAGATGTCAAGCCCCAGACCCTTGCCCTCGTTGGCCCTCGTGAGGTCGAACGTGTACTGTCCGCCGCTGAGCATGATAAGGAAATCCTCCCTGTCCTTGTGCAGAGGAGCCATCGTGCCGCCAAGGATGTCCAGCACGACCGTGGAGTGGATCTTGTCCATCGTGATGGTCTGCCCGTCCGCCGGGTCTTTCAGTTTCCCTTCCCTGATGTCCTCCATCAGGGCCTCGGCTCCCGCGGAGTTCCTTTCCTTCGCGTCCGTGGCCACGAAGATCACATTCTTTCCATAGGAACGTCCCAGCTGCTTCATCTTCTGGAACATCTCCGCAATGCTCAGCATCGCCACCACTCCGGAGGCGTTGTTGTCTGCTCCCGGGTAAAGATTCCCGTCAATGACTCCGTGGCTGTCGTAGTGGGCGCAGACGATGGTGTACATCTCTTTCGTCTTGTCCCTTTTCCCGGGCAGGAATCCGAGAATATTCCGCCCCACGAGGCTGTCCACCTTGAAGGAGCGGCTCCAGGTGCCGTCAAAAGGCAGCAATCCGGCGTTCTCGTAACGTCTTGAGAGCCATAGAGCCACCTCGACCGCTCCTCGCGAGCCGGTAGCGCGTCCGTTGAAGATGGAGTCTGTGAGGAACTCTACCTGCATTCTGAGGCTTTCGGACGAGATCACCTTCTCCGCGTTTGTCCCCGATGGCACCATTTTTACTGACGCTTGCTGCGCATGGACCTCCCCGGCGGCCACCGAGAGGATGATGACTATGAAAAATTTACCTAAAATCGTCTTCAAGGCACGATAAATGTTTATCTTTGCAAACGACAAAATTAGGAATTTTAGAAACATGAAAAAAATAAACTGCGTCAGATTTAAGGATTATTTGGTAATAATAAGGCATATTGTATGAAAAGGTCTGTGCTGACTCTGTTTATCCTGTTGTGCTTCGCCTTGGTCTCCAACGCGCAGTACGACAAGGACGTGTTCAATTTCAGAGGTCGCGCGGCCCTGTCGGAAGGTAAATACTCGGAGGCCATCAGCCATTTCAACGTGCTTGCCCGTCTGGACACGACGGACTGCTGGACCTTCTTCTACAGGGGGATCGCCAAGTACAACCTCGGAGACCTGCGTGGCGCTCAATCTGATTTCAACACCTCGGTGCGCCTCAATCCGGTCTTCACCAACGGTTACCATTTCAGGGCCATAACCCTCAGCCGTTTCGGGAAATATGACGAGGCTCTGGCGGATCTGGAGAGGGCGATGGAACTGCGGCCCGGCCTTGACGGACTCTATTTCAGCCGTGGCGTCACCTACTTTCTGGCCCAGCAGTTCGACAAGGCTGTGGACGATTTTGACCGTTACATCAGGAAAGATCCGAAAGACCCTTCAGCCTACCTTAACCGGGGAGCGTCCTATCTTTTTCTGAAAGACACCACAAAGGCTCTGGAGGATTACAACCGGGCCATCAGGCTGGACCGTTTCGATCCCGAAGGCTACATCCGCCGCGGACGGGTCTATGCCTTGAGAAAGGACTACAAGGACGCCATCTCGGACATGGACAAGGCGATCAGCCTTGACACGACCAACACTTTCGCCTACTTCAACAGGGCTTTGATGTTCTACGACCAGAACGACTATAACGCCGCGATGAAGGACCTGAACCGTGTGTTGAGGGACGAGCCGGGCAATGCTCTTACCCTTTACAACCGAAGCCTCATAAACGCACAGGTCGGAAACATGGAGGATGCTCTCGCCGACATGGATCATGTCATCAACATCAATCCGGAGAATGTGCTGGCCTATTACAACAGAGCTTCCTATTTCGTTCAGATGGGGCGGTGGCTGGATGCCTTGGACGACTACGACAAGGCGATAGAGCTCTATCCTGATTTCGCCAAGGCCTACCTGAACCGGTCGTATGTCAAGAATATGCTCGGACGGACGAAGTCCTCGAAGCAGGATTATGACATAGCCCAGAAGAAAGTGCGGGACTATCGCGCGAAGAGCTCCACGGATGAGGGTTCCTTCGCCGACACGACCAAGAAGTACAGCGCCCTGATCGCCTTGGACGCCGATTTCGCCAAGAAGGATTTTGACAACGAACTCCTTCAGAACCGTGACATCAACATACGGCTGAAATCCCTCTACAAATTCAGCCTGACGGCCTGGCGTGACAACCGGAACATCGCCCTGAGGCATCGTTACGAGAACCCTCTCATAGACAAGTTCATCTCCGACTCTCCGGTCACATTGACCGTGTCCAATTCCGATTCCCTGTCCAAACCGGTCTTCGCCCACGGCATCGAAGCCTCGATCCACGGCGACTCCTATCTGGCCGCCGGGAATCCGAATTCGCTCACGGAGGCGGACAGGGCTTTCATCCGTGGACTCTATTCGGTTCAGTCCAAACAGTACACCACGGCTCTGAGTCAGTTTGACGCCGCCGTCAACGCGGAAAGCACGGGAAAATATTCAGAATACTACAAGGCTTTCTACCATCTGAACAGGGGAGTGCTCCGTGCCGAGATGATCGACTTCATCTCATCGATCGAGAACAATGTCCAGACTCTCACGATGGATGACAAGGGAACCACAAGAGCCAGAGTGCGGGATCAGGTCAGCCGGACGTACGACTACTCGGAGGCCATCGATGACATGCTGGCCGCCGACAGGATCCTCCCGGGAGTCCCTTATGTCCATTTCAACCTCGGCAATCTCTACTGCCTGTCATCCAAGTTTGTGGAGTCAGTTGACAGCTACACGAAAGCTATAGACCTATATCCTTACATGGGTGATGCCTACTACAACAGAGGTCTTGTTCTGATCTATCTGAAAGACAAGGAGAAAGGTTGCATAGACCTTTCGCGCGCCGGAGAGCTTGGCGTAGGAGACGCCTACAGCGTGATCTCCAAATATTGCGAGGAGGAGAAGAACTGATGCTGAAGTTCCTGAGTCTTTCCAGCGGAAGCTGCGGCAACTGCTATTTCCTTTCGGACGGACGGTCCGGCCTTCTCATAGACGCCGGTGTGAGCGTTCGTCGCCTGAAGAAGACCTTGATGGAGCACGGCCTTGACGTTGACTCATTCCAGGCCGTCTTGGTGACTCACGACCATCTGGACCATATCCGTCATCTGGGGTCCTACTGCAAGCATCTGAAAAAGCCCGTCTATGCCACATGCACGCTTCATGAGGCATTGGCGCATCACACGTTCACGCGGGACCATATCGCTGATTTCAGGCAGGTTCTCCCTGAGGGCAATCCTTCAAGAATATGTCTGCGTGCGGATGCCTCGGAGGCGGAACTCCCGCTTGTCAGCCATTTTGTCGTGCCGCACGACGCCACCCAGACGGTCGGCTATTTCATTGAGTGGAACGGAGTTCGCTTTTTCCTGATGACGGATGCCGGCAGGGTGACAGATGAGGCTGTTGAATATGCCCGCCTTGCCGATGCCGTGGTCTTCGAGTCCAATTACGATCCTGAGATGCTCATTGCCGGCCCCTACACACACGACCTTAAGATGCGGATATGTCATGGCAACGGCCACTTGAGCAACGATGAGTGCGCCTCGGCCATCCGCCGTTTCTGGCATCCCGGGCTGAAAGATCTGTTTCTCTGCCACCTGAGCGAGAACAACAACACCCCGTCCCTTGCCTTCGAGTCCGCCGCCGATGCCCTCAGGTCCATCCGCGCGGACGGTGCCGCCACCGCCAAGGAACTGACCAACCTTCAGACCCTTCCCCGTACTCACGCCTCGCAGATGTTCATCCTCGGACGCTGATTCCCGTCTCTCACACTTTGGCCGCGAGCCTGTCGAAGCCCTAAGCGGTCAATTCTATTCTATCGCTTTGTAATACACCGGAACCGGTTCATCCTCGCAACTGAATATGCCGGCAAGATCGCGGAGGATCAGGTCGGGACGGACAACTCCGCTTTCCCAGAAGTCGTTGCCGCCTTTGGCGTTGATGCGGTTGTTGTCATTCCAGACCACATGAGCCGATGCGGAGCTGTCGGTCCGGACGGGGCCTTTGGCCCAGGAGTAACCTCTGGCAAGGGCGTTTTCCTGAATATTCCTGAGAAAGTCACCGAACATGGGATTGACGGAAAGCAGTTGCCAAAGCGTCCGGCACCATCCGACATTCATCCACAGATCCGCTTCCTTTGACAGAGAATATGCCGCCTCCACGGAGATCTGTCCGGAGACTGAGCTTCCGGCTTCGGCTCCGAGAATCTCGCCGCCGGCATCCTTGAACAGAGTCGTGAGGTAACTTTCCTGTCCGGGAATGAACCATTGGTCTTTGTACGGGATGTTGACAAGAATCTTTCTTGTGCCGCGCGCCGTCGCCGCGACTGAATCCCGCAGGTCTATGTAGTTCTTCGAAACGGCATCAAGCACTGAATCCGCGGCAGGCATGTTCCCTGTCAAGGCTCCGAACAGACGGATGTAGGCGGCTCTTGCGAGAGGATGCCGCTCCAGATGCTCGTTGACGATGAAAGTCCTGATTCCAAGCGATTCAAGCTTTGACAGGAACCGAGACTTGGCGGGAGACACTGAATATGTCAGAAGCAGATCCGGCTTCAGTGCCATGATCCTCTCATAGTCAGGACTCGCGTCATGGCCGATGTCCGCTATTGTGCCTTCCGCTATCCTTGCCGCCACGGACGGAGTGCAGACATATTCACCTCCCGAGACTCCGACGATGGCTCCGTCGCCTCCGGTCGCACTGAGGAATCCGATGTGGGAGGTGCTCATCACAATCAGCCTTTCCAGCGGCTTGCGGATTCTGAGCGTGTCGCGGTTTCCGTCAAACGGGGAGACCGAGATCAAGGAATATCCTCCTTCTGGTAGCCCCTCTATTCTCATGAACAAAGGCTCGCACTCGTTCCGGACCACCGTTTCGCCGTATTTCCGCGTGCAGCCGCACATGCCTGCCGCAAGTGCCGCCGCCAAGAAAAAATACCCGTAGAATTTCATACCGTCGCAAAATTAGTTGTTTTTTTGTATCTTCGAAGACTTAGAAGCTGTTTTGATTTGTTTGAAATGTTCTTTGAGGTGAAAAATCTTCATCT
>CAVIGZ010000030.1:0-22424 GCA_963642565.1 Bacteroidaceae bacterium
GGTATCCACGTTCGGTCAGGATAAGCGCTGAAAGCATCTAAGCGCGAAGCCGTCTCCAAGATGAGACTTCCTTAGAGGGTCGTTGTAGACTACGACGTAGATAGGCGGGAGGTGCAAGCGCCGCGAGGCGTTGAGCCGACCCGTACTAATAGCCCGAAATCTTTCGTGTGAGAAAGCGTCAGTTGCCGGATTGTGGTCTCTCAAGTAATATACGCGGTGGCTTTAGCCGCGGGGTCCCACCTCTTCCCATGCCGAACAGAGCAGTTAAGCCCGCGCGCGCCGATGGTACTGACACACCAGTTGGGAGAGTAGGTCGCCGCCGTACTTCGGGGGTCCCGGATGTCGAACGATGACATCCGGGACCCCTTTTTTTGTGCCCCGCCCCGCCCGCTGCCCGCGGGACGGCAACGGACATGCCGGCAGGCGGAGAAACCCAGGTTCCTCCCTCTCGGGAAAAGGAGGGTGTCTGCTGTAACTGCTTCTTTACCGGCCGAAGGGTCATTCGATCCTGTCCTTGATGTTGTACCTGTTTCTTTCTGGGGCGTTCCGGGAGACGAGTTCTCCGATGAATCCGGCGAGGAACAGCATTACGCCGAGGATGACCGCAAGTATGGCGAGGTAGAACAGAGGCTGGTCAGTGACCGCGCGGAAACGGACTCCATGAGCCTGATGAATCAATTTGGCGACTATGATCCAGATGGTCATCACAAAGCCGATGAGGAACATCACCAGGCCGGAAAAACCGAAGAAATGCATAGGTTTCTTGCCGAATGTACTCAGGAACCAGAGGGACAGAAGGTCAAGGAAGCCGTTCACGAATCTCTCAAGACCGAACTTGCTCTTTCCGTACTTTCTTTTCTGATGTTGGACGGGTTTCTCGGTGATCTTTGTGAAGCCGGCGTTCTTCGCCAGATAAGGGATGTACCTGTGCATCTCTCCGTAAACCTCCACATTCTTCACGACCTCATTCCTGTAGGCCTTGAGACCGCAGTTCATGTCGTGAAGCCTGATGCCTGTGATCAGGCGGGCGGTGGCGTTGTACAGTTTGGAAGGCAGGTTCTTGGTCAGTTTGTTGTCCTGACGGTGCCGCTTCCAGCCGGAGACCACGTCGTAGCCTTCTCCGGTGACCATGCGGTACATTTCCGGGATCTCCTCGGGAGAGTCCTGAAGGTCCGCGTCCATAGTGACCACCACGCGTCCCTCGGCCTTGGCGAAGCCTTCATAGAGGGCGGCTGACTTGCCGTAGTTGCGTCGGAAGGATATTCCCTTGATCCTTTCGTCGCCTTTGGCTAGTTCCTGAATCTTCGCCCACGAGCCGTCAGTACTGCCGTCGTCGATGAAGATGACTTCATAGTCATACCCGTTGGCCTCAGTCACGCTTCTGATCCATGCCAGAAGTTCGGGAAGGGATTCCTCCTCGTTCAGGAGGGGAACTATTATCGAAAGGTCTTTTGAATATTCCATGATTACTGGTTGTTGCCGGTGTTCTGATCATCCGAGCCTCGCTCTCCGAACTCATTGACAGGGAAAAACTTTCTGGCGAATGCGGTTGAGAGGATCCAGCCCCAGAGGTAGCAGTAGATCAGAGACGAGAAGAATGTTATGACCGGAAGTTTTGAGATCATCTTCTCCATCGCCGCGGCAGTGTTGGAGTCCATCATGTTCCTGTAGGTGTTCTGCACGGCGCTGACCGTCTGGGACAACATGTCCGGATTGATGACAAGAATCTGCACGATGGAGAATCCGGCCACAACGATGGATGAGAAAAGCGCGACCTTCAGACCATACCTCTGAAGCCCGGCGTAGTCGGTCTGTACCGTGTTGAAGAACTTCAGCATCAGAACCCGGAACAGATAGACGCAGGCTATGATCTTGATAATCTTGAACGCGCCTCCGGCCAGACCGCTCAACATCCCGTTGCCTCCGAGCAGAGCCGGCAGCATCGGCAGGTAATTGAGAATGATTGTGGCCGCTCCCATGACAAGTCCCGCCAAAGCGGCGCTGTTCCAGGAAACACTGGAGGAAAACTCTTTCTTCATCGTTCTGTTGCTTTAATATTTATGCAAAAATAGCAAAATAATTCGTATCTTTGCCCCTTGGCTAATAATATGGCTGGCCAAGTTCAAGTACTTGGTCTGTAAATACTGGTCAGACCAATTTATTTTAGTTTTTGTATGATTAACATTACATTTCCTGACGGTAGTGTCAGGGCCTTCGAGAAAGGCGTGACAGGTTACGAGATCGCCAAGGGCATCAGCCCGAGGCTCGCGGAGGAAGTCTTGGCGGTTGCCGTCAAGCCGGCTGCGGACACAACCGTCAGCAGGGGAGTCACCTACGACCTTAACCGCCCTATCGAAGAAGACAGTTCGATCGTCCTTTTGAAATGGGACGACGATGAAGGCAAGAGAGTTTTCTGGCACTCCTCATCACATCTGATGGCGGAGGCCCTTGAGGACATATTCCCCGGCGTGAAGTTCGGTATCGGACCGGCCATCGAGAACGGATTCTACTATGACGTGGATCTGGGCGGTCGTCAGATCACCGACGCCGATTTCGCCAAGATAGAGAAAAGAATGCTTGAACTTGCGCGCGAGAAGCAGGACTTCGTCCGCAAGGACGTGTCCAAGGCCGATGCCATGAAGCATTTCGAGGAAACCGGCGACAAGTACAAGTGCGAGCTGATCAGCGAACTTGCCGACGGCTCCATCACCTATTACACCAACGGTCATTTCACTGACCTCTGCCGTGGGCCGCATCTGCGCAACACCGAGGTCATCAAGGCCGTCAAGCTGACAGCCATCGCCGGGGCCTACTGGCGCGGTGACGAGAAGCGTGAGCAGCTCACCAGGATCTATGGAATCACATTCCCTAAGAAATCTTTGCTGGATGAGTATCTCGTACTTCTTGAGGAGGCCAGGAAGCGCGACCACCGCAAGCTGGGGAAAGAGATGGAACTCTTCACATTCTCATCCCGCGTGGGTCTCGGACTGCCGCTCTGGCTGCCGAGAGGCTCCGTGATGAGGTACGAGCTTGAGAGTTTCCTCCGCAAGAAGCAGAAGGAATACGGCTACCTGCCGGTTGTCACCCCTCACATCGGAAGCAAGGATCTGTACGTGACATCCGGTCATTATGCCAAGTACGGCAAGGACTCGTTCCAACCGATCCATACCCCTCAGGAGGGTGAGGAATACATGCTCAAGCCGATGAACTGCCCTCACCACTGCGAGATCTTCCGCTCGTCCCCGAGGTCTTACAAGGACCTTCCTTTGAGGCTCGCGGAGTTCGGGACCGTCTATCGCTACGAGCAGAGCGGCGAGCTTCACGGACTCACCAGGGTGCGTTCCTTCACGCAGGATGACGCCCACATGTTCGTGACCCCCGACCAGCTCAAGGGAGAGTTCGAGAAGGTCATCGACCTGATTCTCTATGTGTTCAGAATCTTCAAGTTCGACAAGTACACGGCCCAGGTCTCCCTCAGGGACCCGAACAACAAGGCCAAATACATCGGCAGCGACGAGAACTGGGAGAAGGCGGAGAACGCCATCATCGAGGCGGCCGCCGAGAAAGGACTCAAGACGGTCGTTGAATATGGCGAGGCGGCCTTCTACGGCCCTAAGCTCGACTTCATGGTCAAGGACGCCATCGGAAGAAAGTGGCAGCTCGGTACCATTCAGGTGGACTACAACCTGCCTGAGAGGTTTCAGCTTGAATATACAGATGCGGACGGCGGGAAGAAGCGTCCTGTCATGATCCACCGCGCCCCGTTCGGCTCCATCGAAAGATTCACCGCGGTTCTTCTTGAACACACAAGCGGACACCTCCCTCTCTGGCTCAGCCCGGATCAGGTCAAGGTGCTTCCTGTCAGCGAGAAATACGCTGAATATGCAAAAAAAGTTTGCGGTTTGCTGAATAATTCCGATATTCGCACTTCTGTCGATGACAGGAATGAGACTCTTGGGAAGAGAATCCGTGAGATTTCCCTGCTCAGGGTCCCGGTGCTTGTCATCGTGGGAGAAAAGGAAGTGGCGGACGGCACTGTCTCCGTGAGGAGGGAAGGAGCCGATGCCGGCACAATGAAAGTCGAGGACTTCATCACTTGGTTCAAGGCCGAGGTGGCCAAAGAACTGGCATAGTGGTGTGTCAGCGGCATATTACTTATAAAAAAGGAGAGTTTTAAACAGAGCAGAATGCCTTATAAGCCGAAACCACATTATGGAGGCCCTAAACCGGCCACTGCATTCAGACCAGGCACAGGCCCGAGACCCGCAGGGGGACGCGGCCCGCGTCCGTTCGTCCGTCAGAAGGCGGATGACGAGCTGAACATCAACGAGGAGATCACCGCCTCACAGGTCCGTCTGGTCGGTGACAACATTGCGGAGCCGGGCATCTACCCGATTTCCAAGGCCTTGAAGATGGCGGACGAGTTTGAGCTCGATCTCGTTGAGATCAGTGCGAAGGCTGACCCTCCTGTCTGCAAGATCCTTGACTACCAGAAGTACCTCTACCAGCAGAGGAAAAAGGCCAAGGAGATGAAGCAGAACGCATCCAAGATTGTCATCAAGGAAATCCGCTTCGGGCCGAACACCGACGAACACGATTTCCAGTTCAAACTCAAGCATGCGCGGGAGTTTCTGGAGGAAGGCTCGAAGGTCAAGGCGACCATATTCTTCCGCGGGCGTTCCATCATGTTCGCTGAGCAGGGAGAGAAGCAGCTCCTGAGGTTTGCCGTCGAGCTTGAGGAATATGGCCGGGCGGAGAACATGCCTACCCTGGAGGGAAAGAGGATGACGATGATGATCGCCCCTGTGAAGAAAAAGTGATCCGCTCGGTGCGGAGAACGATATTAACGTTTAATTTATCAAAACAATGGCAAAGCTTAAGACCAATTCCGGTGCCAAAAAGCGCTTCACGCTTACCGGATCGGGAAAAATCAAGAGGAAGCACGCTTACCACAGCCACATCCTCACGAAGAAGACCAAGAAGCGCAAGAGAAATCTCGATCACTTCACTATCCTCCACAAGGATGATCTGAAGAGAGTAAAAGAGCTTCTGGTCCTGTAAGTTTTTATGTTTAACTTGGAACGCAGTCAGAAAGCATCGCCTGATGGCGGTCACTGCCTCCGGAAAAAGATCAATTTATGCCAAGATCAGTCAATTCAGTAGCCTCAAGGGCTCGCCGCAAGAAGATTCTCAAGAGAACCCGCGGTAATTTCCTCTCCAGAAAGAATGTCTGGACAGTAGCGAAGAACACTTACGAGAAAGGTCTCACCTACGCCTACCGTGACCGCAAGGCCAAGAAGCGTACTTTCCGTGCCCTCTGGATCCAGAGAATCAACGCCGCCGCGCGTCAGTACGGAATCTCATACTCTCAGTTCATGGGCAAGCTCGCGAAGCAGAACATCGGTCTCAACCGCAAGGTTCTCGCGGATCTCGCCATGAACAACCCTCAGGCGTTCGAAGCGATTGTCAATTCTGTAAAATAGTGCCTGAAAAGTGAGCTTGAGGGAAACATACCACAACAGATGGGTAAGGATGGGCTTCTGGTCCGTTCTCTATGTGCTGTGGGTGATCTGGCTCGGGAATTATTGGTGGCTCTTCGGCCTTGCCGTCATCTTTGACCATCACATCACCCGCAAGGTGAAATGGATGTTCTGGAAGAAGGAGTACAAGGAGGGGGAGAGGCGCAACGTCTGGCTCGACTGGCTCGACGCCATAGTGTTCGCCGTCATCGTTGTGACGTTCATCAACATATTCTTTTTCCAGGCCTTCAAGATCCCTTCGTCGTCGATGGAGAGTTCCCTTTTCACGGGGGACCATCTCTTCGTCAGCAAGCTGACCTTCGGACCGAAGGTTCCTCAGACTCCGCTGTCCATCCCTTTCACGCACAATGTCATCTTCGGAAAGGAGTCCTATTCGACCCTGATCCAGAATGACTATCGCCGATTGAGAGGACTGCGGAACGTGAGAAGAGGTGACTATGTGGTGTTCAACTTCCCTGACGGCGACACGGTTCTGTCCCGTTTCCCGTCCGAGGACTACCACACTTGGGTCAGAAGGGCCGGCAAAGATTTCGCGCTGGCTAACGGCGGTCCGCTTAAGATCCGTCCGGTTGACAAGAAGGACCACTATGTCAAGAGATGTGTCGCCCTTCCCGGTGATACCCTCTCCGTCATCGACGGCCTTGTCTATACCAACGGCGTGAAGCAGGAAGTCTATCCTGGGATCCAGCTGTCCTACACTGTGGTCACCACCGGCGGCAAGATCAATTCAAGAACTCTTGAGAAGATGGGCCTCAATCTTGAGGAACTCTACTTCGACGGAAGTCTGCCGGGCTATCCGGCCATGCCTCTTACCGGAAGCATGCTTGAGGAGGTCGGGGAGATTCCTTCCGTTGTCAGTGTGGAACCGAACCTGGATGTCTATCCGCCGGATTTTCCCGACTCTTACCTCAGCCTGTTCCCGTTCACGGAGAACACCGGTTGGACCAGAGACTATTACGGTCCGCTCTGGATTCCGGAGAAAGGGGCTGCGGTTGAGCTCACGACTGAGAATCTTCCGCTCTATGAGAGGATCATCTCCGCCTATGAGGGGCACGAGTTGAGAACGACGGCTGACGGGAGGATATTCATTGACGGAAAGGAGGCTTCAAGCTACACTTTCGGAATGGACTATTATTTCATGATGGGAGACAACAGGCACAATTCCCTTGACTCAAGGTACTGGGGATTCGTTCCTGAGGACCACATAGTCGGAAGGCCGGCCTTGGTCTGGCTTTCGACTGACGCGGGCCGCAAGTTCCCGAATAACATACGGTGGCGCAGATTCTTCAAATTTGTCTGAATTATTTGCGATTCTGAAAATTTAGAGCGAAATTTGCAGCCCCGCAATTTATTTTGAATCAATAAAAAAGTAAAATATCATGGCAAAAGTTTGTCAAATCACAGGACGAAAGAGAATGATCGGCAACAATGTCGCTCACTCCAAGCTCCGCACCAAACGCGAGTTCGCCCTCAACCTCAAGACCAAGAAGTTCTGGTCAGAGGCTGAGCAGAGGTTCATCACACTGAAGGTTTCCTGCAAGGGAATCAGAACAATCGAAAAGAAAGGCCTTGACGCCGCTCTCAGGGATGCGCAGGCCAAAGGATATGTCGGCCTTGTTTAAAATCTATTGAGTTATGGCAAAGAAAGCAAAAGGAAACAGGGTGCAGGTCATCCTCGAATGCACAGAGCAGAAGGCAAGCGGTGTGCCGGGAATCTCAAGGTACATCACAACCAAGAATAAGAAGAACACTCCTGACCGTATCGAGCGTAGGAAGTACAATCCTTACCTCCACAAGGTGACTGTTCATCGTGAAATCAAGTAATTTGGAGATATAGACTATGGCAAAGAAAGCAGTCGCTACATTCGCCGCCAAGGCTGGCGCAAAGAGCATGGTGAAGTGCATCCGCATGGACAAGTCACCGAAGACCGGAGCTTACGTCTTCACTGAACTCCTCGTCGAGGCTGAAAAGACAAAGGATTTCTTCGCGGACAAGAAATAATAATTTCCCGTGAATATGATAAGAGAGGGTGGCTGGAAAGTTGATTTTCAGCCACCCTCCTTTTGCTGACGACCGTTCCTTTGACGTACACTTCAGCCGCCCGTTGGGTATCTCGGGAAGTATTCGTAATTTTACAGCCCTTATTCATGAATGCGGAATCGACATGGGGTTGATTGAAGATTATCTTTCCTACATCAGGGACATCCGGAGATACTCTGTCAGGACGCGGACGATCTATTCGGATGTGCTGGACGGGTTCGCAGAGTTCTGCGGGGCGGGGAGCGACGAGGTTCTGCTGGAGTCGCTCCGCCCTCAGATCATCAGAAGCTATGAGGTTTCCCTTATGGAGGACAGGAAGGACTGTCCCCGGACGGTAAGGCTGCATCTGTCGGTGCTGTCCGGGTTCTGCCGCTACCTGATGAAAGAGAAGAAGCTGACCGCCAATCCGGTGCGTGCCGTGGCGAAACCCAAGGCGGAAAAAAGGCTGCCGGAGTTCTACAGGGAGGATGCGATGAATGAATATTTTGCTGACACGGACTGTGACGCCTCCGAGGAGAATCTGATGCTTGTCACGGGAAGAGACAAGGCTTCCGAGGCGGCATATTCAAGAAGGCTGGACAGGCTCATCGTGTCGATGCTTTATTGCACGGGGATGCGCCGGGCGGAGTTGATCGGCCTCCGGATAGGGGATGTGGATTTCTCCCGGCGGACGATGACGGTGAAGGGGAAAGGCGACAAGGTGAGAGAAATTCCGTTGGTTTCTTCGCTGTGTAAGGAAATTTCATTATATTTACAATCGGTTGAAACGATGGTTGGCCGCGCGAGATCGGCGGACGAGCCTCTGGCCGTCACCGGCAAGGGTCTGAAACTCTATCCGGTTTTTGTGGACAGGGCCATAAAGAGAGCGCTTGGGCGGATCGGAAGCATCACCGGGAGAAAGTCTCCACATGTGCTGAGGCATTCCCTCGCCACTGAACTTCTGGACGGGGGGGCGGACCTCAACTCGATCAAGGAACTTCTGGGACACTCTTCGCTCGCCGCGACGCAGGTTTACACGCACAACACCATCGAGAAACTGAAAAAAGTTTATGTTAACGCCCATCCAAGGGCAAAAAGCGGAGGTAAAAATGGAGATTAGAGTAAAATCCCTGAAGTTCGACGCGGATCAGAAACTGCTCGACTATGTGGAGAGAAAGGTCTCGAAGCTTTCCAGATTCAGCGAAAGTCTTGACGGAATGGAAGTGACTTTATCTTTGCTCAAGGAGCCGGACAACAAGAATGTCAGGATCCAGACAAGGGCCTACGGTCAGGATCTTGTCATCGAAAGGAACTCGACATCGTTCGAGGATGCCGTGAGTGCCGCTGTCGATCTGATGAAAGAGAAGATTGTAAGGACAAAAGAAAAGAAATTCGAGGCATAATGAATTTAAGATTGATTTTCAGTCTGATCGCCTCTGTTGGAATAGCCGCCGCTTGCGGTCAGCAGAAAGGTGTTGGAAGACAGGCCGCCGGAAATGGCGGGCCTGTCTTTCTTGATGAGATGAGATCCATTAGCGAGAGGGTGGAGGACGCACTCTCAAGGATGACTGCCGAGGAGAAGGTGGCCGTGCCGCATGCGCAGTTCAAGTTCAGCTTCGCCGGAGTGCCGAGACTTGGCATCCCTGAGATCTGGACGTCCGACGGCCCCCACGGAATCCGGGCTGAGGTCTTGTGTGACAAATGGAGCCAGGCGGGCTGGACCAATGACTCCCGCACTGCTTTCCCGGCGTTGACGGCCCTTGCCGCCACATGGAACACCGAGATGTCGGCGCTTCGTCAGAGGATATCCGCAAGACAATTGATTTCAAATATTAGCAGCGCCTTCTATGGCTAAAGGTACAGTTGACGCCGGCAGTCAGTGCCGTGAGATAATCTCAGCTGTCAGGTCAGGACAGTTCGCCCCAGTCTATCTTCTGATGGGGGATGAACCGTATTACACGGACATGGTCTGCGATGCTGTCGTTGAGAACGCCATTGACGAGGCCTCGCGGGATTTCAACGAGACAATCTGTTATGGGGCCGATGTCGATGCGGACACTGTCATCACGGCCGCCCGCAGGTACCCGATGATGGCCGAGAGGCAGCTCGTCGTTGTCAAGGACGCGCAGGCGATGCGGGATCTGGAGAAACTCTCTGTTTACTGTGAGAAACCTTTGGACTCCACGGTTCTGGTGCTTCTGATGCGCGGAGCTTCCGCTGACAAGCGGAAGGCCTTGTACAGACAGGCCTCCAAAAATGGTGTCGTTGTAGAGTCCAACGCATTGAGGGATTACGAGATGCCACCATGGATCTCTCAGTATTATTCCGGCAGGGGACTGTCCATCGATCCCGAAGCCGCGGCTCTGCTGGCCGAATCGGCCGGCACTAATCTGGGGCGGATAGCTGTCGAGACAGACAAGATGCTGAAAAATCTGCCGGAGGGGACTGAACAGATCACTGTGGCGGACATCGAGCGGAATGTCGGCGTCAGCCGGGAGTTCAGCGTGTTCGAGCTGACCAAGGAACTTTCGGCGAAGAACGGCCCGAGGGCCCTCAGGATCGCTGCAAGAATCGGCGAAGCGGCCAAGTTCGCCATGCCGATGGCTGTCAGCGCCCTCTACACCCATTTCGTAAGAATCCTGAGATACGCCGCCCTGAAGGAAAAGAGCCGTTACCCGGACAAGACCGACATCGCCGCCGCCCTGCAGGGCGTGAACCCTTATTTTTGGAAGGAATATGACATCGCGGCGGCAAACTATCCGGTCCGCAAGGCGATGGAAGTGATTTCACTTCTTTGTGAATATGACTACAAAGGCAAAGGCGGTGATGCCGGCGAGGCAACTCCGGGCGAGCTTCTTGTGGAATTGACAAGTAAGATTTTAGCTATATGAGCGAGAACATCATCGAATGCAGGGATGTCTGCAAGAACTTCGGGGAGAAGGTCGCGCTTGACAAAGTCAGCGTAAGTGTCCCTAAAGGCGGAATATTCGGTCTGCTTGGCCCCAACGGCGCGGGAAAGACCACGCTTATCCGCATCATCAACAGGATAACCATTCCTAACGGAGGAGAGGTCCTGTTCGACGGCCGTCCGATAACCCAGAGCGATGTCGAGAAGATCGGCTATCTGCCGGAGGAACGCGGACTTTACCGCAAGATGGAGGTCGGGGATCAGGCCATGTATCTGGCCCAGCTTAAGGGCATGAGCGCCGCAGAGGCCCGCAAGGCCTTGAAAGAGTGGTTCGTGCGTTTCGGAATCCAGGACTGGTGGAAGAAGAAGGTCGAGGAACTGTCCAAGGGCATGGCCCAGAAGGTTCAGTTCATCACGACCGTGGTCCACCGGCCGTCCCTGATGATTCTGGACGAGCCGTTCTCGGGATTTGATCCGGTGAACGCCGAGCTGATCCGCAAGGAGATCCTCAGGCTCAAGGACGAGGGCGCCACCATAATCCTCTCGACCCACAACATGGAGTCCGTCGAGGAACTTTGCGACAACATCGCCCTCATCAACAAGTCGCATGTCGTGATCACCGGAGGTGTCAACGGGATCCGTCACAAGTACGGCAACAACAACATCGAACTGGTTTACACCGGTGATGGCGGGGTCAGGGATGCCGACGGTACGTTCAGAGTCCTTTCCGACGAGGACAACGCCGGCCGTCACACCGCGGTGCTTACGCTTGAGGAAGGTTCCTCCTCCAATGAAGCGCTTTCGGCCCTGCTGGCGCAAGGGATCGCCGTCAGTTCATTCAAGGAACTTGTCCCGAGGATGAACGACATATTCATAAAACTTGTAACGGAGGAGGCATAGCCATGAATTTCAGAATAATAAAGACTGTCATCGCCAGGGAGTACCTTACCCGTGTGAAGAAAAAGTCATTCCTTGTCACGACGTTCCTTGTGCCTGTCCTTTTCGCCGCCTCGATGGTAGCGATCGGCTTCATCATGGCCGGCACGAAGGAAAGGAAGCAGGATGTCGCGGTGGTTGACCGCTCAGGCATCGTCATGAGCCACCTGGAGGACACTGACAGGCTTACGTTCACGGACTGTTCCGCTGAAGAGCCGGATTCCGTGAAGGCTCGCCTCGGGAAGTCCGGAAAGGATGTCCTCGTGGTCGTCTCGCCGTTGGATTCCGTCAGGAGGACGGTCTCCGTGCAGACATATTCAAAAGATCCTCTGGGGGTCGAGTTCACCTCGGGTCTCGCGGACAAGGTGAATGACGCCGTCGAGGAGTACAGGGTGCGGCAGTACGGCATCGACAACCTCTCGCAGATCATGGATGAGGTGAAGGCGGATGTCAAGGTCACTGAATACACCTTGGATGACAAGGGAAATGAGACGATCTCGGAGTCCGGGATCTACATGATCATCTCGATGCTTCTTGGCATTGTCATCTGGATGTTCATCATGATGTTCGGGGGACAGGTGATGTCCAGCGTCATCGAGGAGAAGACCAGCCGGGTGGTGGAGGTGCTGATCTCGTCCGTGAAGGCCATTGACCTGATGTTCGGCAAGATCATCGGTGTGGCCCTCGTGGCTCTGACCCAGTTTTTCCTCTGGATCATCCTCACGGGCGTGCTCACTTCGGTCGCCACGGCCTTCGTCGGCAAGGACATGCTGGCCGGGATGTCCGGCAATCCTGAGATGATGGCACAGACTATGGGTGTCACACCTGATCAGATGCAGGCTCTCGGGAGTGCCACTGCGGGCCTTTCCGCCGCGGCTGACTCGACGGAAGCGGAAGCGGTGGCCGGCGAACCTGACGGAATGAGTGTCGTCATCGGCACGCTCGTGAACATTCCTTGGGCGAAACTGATCGTGTCATTCCTGCTTTACTTCATTCTGGGCTATCTTCTCTATGCCTCGATGTTCGCCGCCGTGGGTTCTGCGGTCGAGAACGAGGGGGATTCGCAGCAGCTTCAGATGCCGCTGACCATTCCGTTGATGATCGCTTATTTCATCATACTCATGGCGTTCCAGAATCCTGACAGCGGGGTTGTGGTCTGGGGGTCGATGATTCCGTTCACCTCTCCGATCGTGATGCTGGCCAGGATCCCTTACGGGGTGCCGATGTGGCAGCTGGCGGTCTCGATAGCGCTGCTGCTCGTGACGTTCCTCGGCTGCGCATGGATCTCGGCCAAGATCTACAAGGTGGGAATCCTTATGTTCGGGAAGAAATCCACGTTCAAGGATCTTTGGAAGTGGTTGAGGATGAAATAGAATTTAAGAAGCTGTTGAGAATCATGAAAGAAATTCTTATGTCTGTTCTGTTTCTGGCCGTAGGGCTGTCCCTTTCGGCCCAGGAACGGACGATAGAGTGGACGATGGATCCGGTGGACGGGCATCGTACAGGTGTCGTGGCCTCCAACGCCTCGAACGTGACTGAGGCGATGGGGGCGGTCAAGGGCTGTACCTACCATGCGCCGAACGGAAAGAAGTTCCGCGGAGGGACCGTGAGGAATGTGGCGAGGATAATGCTTGACGCGCAGCCGGCGATGGCAGATGTGAAGACTCTCATCGGCCATTCGACCAGAGAGATGGTCAGGACCTATCCCGAGTGCGAAATCTACGACTGGTATGTTGACGAACTGATGCGCGCCGCCGCCGACAGTACCGGCAGGAAGGTTGACATAGGGTTCGCCAACCGTGGCGGGATCCGTCTCGACATGCCGGCCGGAGAGGTTCTGCGTGATGACATAATGTCGATGTTCCCGTTCCGCAACAGCATCTGCTACGTGGCCTTGCGCGGACGTGACGTGCGCGTCCTGCTTGATCAGATGGCCTCCACGAGATTCCAGATCATCGGTGGCGTGAAGATTGTCGCCAAGGACGGCAGGATCGTCTCCGCCACGATTGACGGCGAGCCGATCGATGATGACAGGATCTACGGGGTCGCCACCCTGGATTTCCTTCTTGACGGCGGAGACGGCTACAAGGTCGCCAACAATGCGGTCGAGGTCATAAAGTGCAACGGCTACCTCTACGACACGATGCTCTCCTACGTTCAGAGCCTCACCGCCGAGGGCAAGCCTATCGAGTACGAGAACCGGCATTGGATCACAATCCTCGGGGAGGGGGACGACAAATGAGAAAAATGATTTTAGGAATATGCCTGCTCGCGGCGTTGCTTGGTTTCGACGCGGCGGCCCAGAGGCGGCTCACCGTCATTCACGTGAACGACACCCACAGCCATCTTGAGCCGGAACGCACCGGTGAGAGGGAGGGGCTTGGCGGAGTGATCGAGCGCGCCGCCTACCGTGACAGCGTCGTGAAGGCGGACGGCAGGAGAAACGTCCTTCTTCTCCACGCCGGGGACTTCGATCAGGGATCGTCCTACTTCACCGTCCTCGGAGGCGACATCGAGATCGACCTCATCAACGTCATGAAGTACGACTGCATCACCCTCGGCAACCACGAGTTCGACAACGGTGTCGATGAACTCGCCCGCCGTCTGGCCAAGGTCAGATGTCCGGTCGTGTGCGCCAACTACGATTTCTCGGACACGCCTCTGGCCAAGTACGTCAAGCCGTACACGATCGTCAGGAAGGCGGGAATGAGGATTGGGATCATAGGTCTCATGCCGGACATCTCCAAACTGGTCTCCAAGGGGGTGACGGACCGTATTCCGTGCTTCGAGAACGCCGAGGTCGCCGGCAAGTGGGCCGGGTACTTGAAGAACGAGAGGAAGTGCGATCTGGTCATAGCCCTCACGCACATCGGTTTCGAGAACGAGCCTTATCCCGACCCGCTCCTTGTGAGAAGCACCCGGGACATCGACCTGGTCGTCGGCGGTCACTCCCACACTTTCCTCAAGGCTCCTTACTACGAGAAGAACCTTGACGGCATCCCGGTACCGATCGTCCAGGACGGCGAATGGGGCCTCAACATCGGCAACCTCAAGATTTACAGATAGTTTAAACAGTTTTTTTACAGTATGCTGACCTTTGTTCTTTCGCTTTTGGCCCTTTTTGCAGGCTATGCGGTTTACGGCAGGTTCGTCGAGCGGGTGTTCGGCCCCGATCCCAAGCGTAAGACACCGGCGGTGGCCCATCCTGACGGGGTGGACTACATCGCCATGCCTTGGTGGAAAATCTTCATGATCCAGTTCCTCAACATAGCGGGTACCGGACCTATCTTCGGAGCCATCATGGGAGCCCAATTCGGTCCTTCCGCCTATCTGTGGATAGTTTTCGGAAGCATTTTCGCCGGAGCCACACACGACTACCTGAGCGGAATGCTCTCGCTCCGGCACGACGGCGTGGGTCTGCCTGAACTGATCGGACGCTATCTCGGCAACGCCACGCGGGTTGTCATGCTCGTTTTCACCGTGCTGCTGCTTGTGCTGGTGGGCGCGGTCTTCGTTTACAGTCCGGCCACAATCATGGCCACCTTCGGAGGGTCCATGACGATGTGGTTCGTCATAATATTCATGTATTATCTGCTGGCCACGCTTCTGCCGATTGACAAGATCATCGGTCGCATCTATCCCTTGTTCGCCGCCGCTCTGCTCTTCATGGGAGTCGGAATGCTTGTGATGCTGTTCGTGAAGTGGCCGTCGCTGCCGGAACTCTGGGACGGGCTCGGCAACATGGGAGCGGCGCATGACCCGAACTGGAAAGATCCGATTTTCCCTTGCCTTTTCATCACCGTCGCCTGCGGCGCGATCAGCGGTTTCCACGCCACCCAGAGTCCGCTCATGGCACGCTGCATGACCAATGAGAAGCAGGGACGTTCCATTTTCTACGGCTCGATGATCACCGAAGGTGTAATGGCTCTCATCTGGGCCACCGTGTCGATGTACTTTTTCTACGGGAAGCCTGTTCCGGGTGTGGAGACGTTCGCCGCTGCCGCCGGAGTGAACGGGATGACCACGCCCGCTCCGACGGTGGTGAAGGTCATCTGTGACAGCTGGCTTGGCAAGGTGGGCGGCCTTCTTGCGCTTCTCGGTGTGGTGGCTGCCCCTCTTTCGACCGGTGACACGGCTCTCCGCAGCGCCCGTCTGATTGTGGCCGACTTCCTGCACATCTCGCAGCGCCCGCTTCTCAAGCGCGTCCTTGTGTGCGTTCCGGTGTTTCTTTCCTCGCTCGGTCTGCTCCTTTGGCAGGTGGGCAATCCCAACGGATTCAATGTCATCTGGCAGTATCTCGGCTGGGCCAACCAGGCCTTGTCGGTGTTCACCCTGTGGATGCTGACCGTCTATCTTGTCCGTGAGCATAAGCCGTACGTCATCGCGCTCGTCCCGGCTCTGTTCATGACCGTGGTCTGCGTGACGTTCATCCTCGTCTCGCCGCAGGCCTTGGCGCTTTCCGGGCCGCTGAGCTACTCGTTGGGAGCCGCTTCAGCAGTCGTCTCCCTTGCCGTGTTCGTGTGGTGGAAAGTCACCAGATGCCCTTGCAAGACTGCCGCTGAGGGGCGTTAAGAAACATGAAAAAAGGTTTCTAAATCATAATGAGAGCCTTGTCTGCCCGATGATCTATTCTTTGGCCACGGGCTGGAGATTGACGGTCTGGTAGAAGGCCTGCGCTTCTCTTACAAGGGAGTCAGAAAGTGTTTCCCTTGAGGTCTCGTTGTGACGCCATGCCCCGGCCGAGGCCACGTCGAACTGCCGGACGCGGCCCACGGGGGAGAGGACGGTCAACACGTCGTCGCTGTAGTAGCCCAGATCCTGATAGGTGGCCATGAACGCCCGCTGGTCATAGTCGGGAGCGAGGATGTCCTGGCCGTAGAACTTCGAGTCGTAGGAAAAGTGCAGAAGGGAGAAGACGGTCGGCATAAGGTCGATCTGCGAACACAGTTCCCCGACCCTTTGAGGTTGGATGAAGCCCGGGGCATAGACGATGGCCGGGATGTGGTACCTGTCCACCGGGATGCTCGTCTTGCCGGCGCTGGAAGCGCAGTGGTCCGCCACGATGACAAAGACGGTGTTCGCGAACCAAGGCTTGCGCGAGGCTTCGTCGAGGAACTGTCCGATGGCGAAATCGGTGTATTTCACGGCTGCGGAGCGGGACTTCATCTCGCCGTCATAGGTGATCTTCCCTTCAGGGAATGTGTACGGGCGATGGTTGCTGATCGTGAATATGATGGCGTGGAACGGCGTGCCGCTTTCGGCCTTCCGGTCGAACTCTTTCAGGGCCACCCTGTACGAGTCCTCGTCGCAGGTTCCCCAGATGTTTGCGAAGGTGATGTCCTCTTTCGGGTAGGAGGACTTGTCGATGATCTCGAATCCGTTGCCGGAGAAGTAGGTCCTCATGTTGTCGAAATAGCTGTCGCCTCCGTAGATGAAAGAGGTGGTGTAGCCGTTGGCCCTGAGGACGGTGCCTGTGGAGAACAGTCCCGCGTTGTCCGGGCGTTTGATGATGCTCTCGCCTGCGCTCGGCGGGAGGCAGAGGGTCAGGGCCTCAAGGCCTCGGACGGAACGGTTGCCGGCGGCGTAGAGATTGTCGAAGACGAGACTCTTTCCGATCAGGGAGTCCAGATTCGGAGTGATGCCCTCCCCGTTGCCGTAGGCGGCGAGGAAGTCGGCGCTAAGGCTCTCCACGGCGATCAGGACTATGTTTTTCTTGACCGGAGGGACGGAGTCCCGGATTATCTGCACTCCGTCGCTGCCCGAGGCGGCGGAAGGAACGCTCTGATTGCAGAGCGCGAGTTTGATCCGCAGTGCCTCATCGGAAGGCAGCATCCGGTAGAAACGGTCATATTCAAGAGTGCTGCTGCCGTACGCCTCAAGGAAGTTCCAGCAGCCGTTGCACTGGAGTTCCGTGGCGTAATTGTTCGCGCTCTGGAGGTTGCGGTAACTGAACCGCAGCCAGGAGAGGCTTCCCGCGAACAGGATGGCCCAGATGACGAATGTGGCGAGGAACGGAACCGTCCCTCCGTTGCCGGCTTCGCTGAAATCTTTACACCGGAACATTCTCCAGCTGACAAGCACGGCGACCATCAGCACGCCTGTGAACATCGGGACGACAGGGTATGACTCCATGATGTTCCCGATCACCTCGTTCGTGTAGACCAGATAGTCCACGGCGATGAAGTTGTACCTCACTCCGAACTCATTCCAGAAGATGCATTCCGAGATCGCATTGACGATCGCCAGAAAGATGTACAGTCCCATCGTGAACAGCAGTCCGGCCCTGCACCAACCTTCCCGGATGCCCGGAATGAACAGACGCAGACAGAAGCCGCCGAGCAGCAGGAGGGAAAGCGTCCGGGCGATGGCGGGAACCACGGAACCATATTCAGTGAATATGTTGGACGGCAGGAATGAATAGACCGCGAAGGCGAGCAGAGCGGCTCCTATGACGGTACTGAACGGCTTTCTGTATTTTGCATCGTTTAGCGTGGCATGAAGCAGCATCGCCGGGGCGAGCGCCAGCAGTGAGAACGCGATGTCGTTCACGAGGCCTAAAAAGAAGATTTTAAGCCATTCGGTGACTGTGAAATCGATCACGGTCGGCGGTACGAAAAGCAGGAATATTCTTGTTATGAAGCCAAGGACGGCCGCAAAGGTGATGAAGACCGGAGCGAAATGTCTGAACCAGTCGCGGACTTTCCCTGTCCTGCCATTGTTTATCAAGATGTCCCTGTTCATGGCGCGTGAGATTATTATATATTATTATAGGTTGCGAAGTTAAGAAATTCCGATGATTATTGCTAACTTTGTCTGAATATGAGCAAATCAGTCATCTTGATGAGAAAGCATTTTCTTTGCGCCGTGTTCGCGGCGATTCTTTTTTCAGCCTTCCCGGTGGAGGCTCAGATCCGCGGTTTCCGTCAGGAACAGTTGAAGGAGTGGGAGTTCAGCAAGGACGGTTCCGATTGGGAAACTGTGGAGGTGCCTCATTCCTACAATGCGGAGGACGGTCATTCCCCTTACTACTACCGTGGAAAAGCCGTCTATCGTTGTGATTTGAGGATCAATGACTTGAAGAAGGCGTATCACGTCCTTTTCGAGGGAGCGGCGCAAGCTGCCGTGGTCAAGGTCAACGGGGAGCAGGTGGCTGTACACAAGGGCGGCTACACTCCTTTTTCCGTGAACGTCACGGAAGCCTTGAGGAAAGGCGTCAACAGGCTTGAGGTGGTTTGCGACAACTCCGAGGATGTGGAGATGGCTCCCGTGACTTCGGATTTCAACAAGAACGGCGGGCTGCATAATCCGGTGTGGCTGCTTGTGATGGAGGATGTCTATCTTTCTCCGGAGGACTACGGCATGTACAGACTGCGCTGCGAGACCCCTGTCGTGACAAAGGGCAAGGTCGTGACCAATGTCCGCGCGAAACTGGTCAACTCCGGCAACAGGGACGCCGACATCCTGGTCCGTGTCCAGCTGCTTGAGTCGGACGGGACGTTGGCCTACCAGGCTGACCGTGAGATTCCTGTCGGAGCGTTCACCGAGTATGACTTCGACCACGAGTTCCTCCTTTCCGGAATTCATCTTTGGGACGGAGTCAAGGATCCGTACCTCTACACGATCAGGGTTGAGCTGTTCAAGGGAAAGAGGATGATGGACATCGCCGAGACCAAGGTCGGCTACCGTTCGATCGGGATGGATCCGGAGAGAGGGTTCATTCTCAACGGCCGCTCCTACCCTCTGCGAGGCGTGGCCATGCATCAGGACACGGACGGCAAGGCGTCGGCTCTGACACAGGCGGATTACCGGCGTGACTACCGGATTGTCAAAGAGCTGGGTGCCAATTTCCTGCGTCTGGCACATTATCCTCACAATGACTTCGCGTTCCAGCTGTGCGACTCTCTGGGCATAATCGTACAGACGGAGGTCCCGTGGGTGAATGTCTGCGGAACGGATGCCACGCGGGCCTATTTCAACAACATCCACCACCAGACGAAGGAAATGGTGAGCAACCTCTACAATCATCCTTCCATCGCTTTCTGGGGCATGTGGAACGAACTTGATTCATGGGGCAACAACAATGACCTGCAAGGCCCGTTCGATGCGGAGCGGGTCGCTCTGGAGACGGAGAGGCTTTATGAGTACGCCAAGAGTCTCGATCCGGACCGCTTTGTCGGCTTCACAGACTGCTCAAGGCTCGAACGGGACGGCTACCGGGACCTGAAGGGGGATTTCTGTTCGCAGAACATCTACTACGGCTGGTACTGGACTCCCAATGATTTCAGCGGGTTGTCCACATCGTTGAAGAAACTGCACGGAATGAAACCGGACATGCCGTTCAATGTCTCTGAATACGGTGCCGGCATCAACCCTTACTGCCATGTGTGGAATCCGGCCGCCGCGGTCCGTGACAAGGAGAACGATTCCAGGCATTACGAGGAATACGGCAACCTTTTCCACGAGTCCTACGTCCGCCAGATAGCAGCGATGCCGTGGCTGAACTTCACTTCTGTCTGGGTTTTGTTCGACTTCCCTGTGGCCGCCCGTCAGGAAGGCTTCATGGATTCCGCGGACGGTGTGGAATTCGTGCGGAACAACGACCGCAAATACATGAATGACAAGGGCCTTGTGACCCGTGACCGGCAGACGAAGAAGGATGTGTTCTACCTGTACAAAGCCCTTTGGAACAAGGAGGAGACCACGGTCCACATCACGTCAGGCCGTCTGGAGCGCTTCCCTGCAGGAGAGGAACTGCGCATCAAGGTTTACAGCAACGCCAAGTACCTGACCCTCTACCAGAACGGCCGCCAGGTAGCCAGGCTGGTAAGTTCCGGGGAATCCTCCGGAGTGGTCTGGACCTTCCCGGCTGTCCGTCTGAAGACCGCCGAGGACTCTTTCAAGGTTGTCGCGAACAATGGAGTCACTGACGGGATCACTCTGAAGAAAGCCAAGTGAATTTATTGTAATATATGATGAACGTGAGAAATGCATCGATGTCCGGAGTGACGGTCGTGTCGCCGCTCTGGGCTTTTCTTGCCGTCGGTTGCGGTTCGGCCGACGAGGCTGTCGGCAATGCCGGCAAACCTTTGAACATCGTTTACATAATGTGCGATGACCACTCGTACCAGACGATCAGCGCCTATGACCGGAGGTTTATTGAGACCCCGAACATAGACCGGATAGCGGACGAGGGGGCAAGATTCACGAACAGTTTCGTCGCCAACTCATTGAGCGGCCCTTCCCGCGCCTGTCTTCTGACCGGCAAGCACAGCCACAAGAACGGCTTCACAAACAATGAGCACGGTGTCTTTGACGGGAGCCAGCAGACCGTGCAGCAACTGCTCCGCGATGCCGGCTACACCACGGCTATGGTCGGCAAGTGGCATCTCGTGAGCGAGCCTACGGGTTTTGACTATTGGGACATCCTTACCGGTCAGGGGGACTACTACAATCCGGTGTTCATCAACAACGGCGAGCGGGAGTGCGTGCCTGGTTATTGTACGGACATCGTGACCGACAAGGCTCTCCGGTGGCTGGACGGCGGACGGGACAAGGACAAGCCGTTCTGCCTGTTCCTGCACCACAAGGCTCCGCACCGCAGCTGGATGCCGGACCTGCAGGATCTTGACCTCTACAATGACGTGACCTATCCTTTGCCGGAGACTTTCTACGACGACTATGAGGGAAGGGTCGCCGCAGGACTTCAGGAGATGAGCATCATCAAGGACATGAATCTCGTCTATGACCTGAAGATGGCTGATCCGGAGAATGAGATCCACACGCCGGAGAATCCGGATCTGGAGGAATATGGACGCAGCCTTTACCTTCAGACAGGAGAGCTCCTCCCCGGCCGGATGACTCCGGAGCAGCGGGCGGTCTGGGATGCGCACTACGGACCGGTCATAGAGAAATTCAAGAGGGACAGCCTCAGCGGCAACGCCCTGTCCGAATGGAAGTACCAACGCTACATGCATGACTACTGCCGTGTGATCCACTCCGTGGACCGTAACGTAGGACGGGTGTATGAGTACTTGAAGGAACACGGACTTCTGGAGAACACCCTCGTCGTCTATACTTCCGATCAGGGCTTCTTCATGGGCGAACACGGCTGGTTCGACAAGAGGTTCATGTACGAGGAGAGTTTCCGCACACCTCTTCTTGTCCGGCTTCCTGATTGTGTGAAGGGGCCAAGGGGCTGTGACCTGGACGGTTTCGTCCAGAACATCGACCATGCCGCCACCTTTCTTGACCTTGCCGGAGTGCCTGTCCCCGAGGACATCCAGGGCGAGAGTTACCTGCCGATGCTAAGGAGCGGCAAAGCCGGCGGCAGGAAGTCCTTGTACTATCATTATTATGAATATCCCGCCGAGCATGCCGTCCGCCGCCACTATGGCGTGCGCACGTCTCGCTACAGTCTGATGCACTTCTACAACGACATCGACAAGTGGGAACTCTATGACCTGAAGAAGGATCCTGCGCAGGTGCGCAACATCTACGGCCGGCCAGGCACTGAAAGACTGACCGGGCGCCTTCTCAAGGAGCTGCACAGGTTGCAGGATCTCTATGATGATCCGATAGAGACCACGCTCCATTGATGCCCTTTGTGCTGCGGAAGGCAGATGGAAACTTTCCGGTGACAGATAATATTCTTCAGCTTTATATACTAAAAAACGCCTGTTAATCAAACGATCAGCAGGCGTTTTTGTGTGTATGCCCAGTATTGGCGATGTCTAACGGATGCAAGGCCCGTCTCTCCGTAAGAGATGTCTTCTCTCCGTAAGAGATGTCCACTCACGACCGCAAAAATACATAATTTATTGAAAATACCAACATAAAACGGAGATTATCTTCAAGGCATCCTCACGCTCCGGCTGGCTCCGCTTGACAGATGTTGGGCGGAAGCGCGCGGCGTGATCCGGGGAAATCTCTGTCTGTCAGTATTCTTCATCCGGCCCTGGCCTTGTGGACATCTCTTACGGAGAGACGGGCGTAGCGAGGTTCGTCCCGTGTCCGTTGTAAC
>CAVIGZ010000031.1:0-22424 GCA_963642565.1 Bacteroidaceae bacterium
ATAAACAAACATGGTTAACTCATTGTTGTGAGTCAACTTTTTTCAGAGAAAGTCAGTTGTGGATATTTTCTTTGCCGAAAAGGATAAAATTCAAACGATTATGAAACAGAAAATGAACAAAGAGCCAGTCTTTCTGAAATCTTTGCTGGAGGACGATTCGTTCAAGAGCAGCACAGCCGCCCTGCCCGTCGCCGTTGGCCGCGATGCGCAGGGTGGCGCAAAAATCATAGACCTTGTCCAGGCTCCGCACATTCTGATGGCCGGTGCGACCAAGCAGGGCAAGACCACGGCGGTGCATTCGCTGATACTCTCGCTCTTGTATTCCCGCACTCCTGAAGATGTTAAGTTCGTCTTCATCGATCCTAAGGACTACGAACTGAAAGTTTACAGGACATTAAACGAGGAATATATCGCAGCATTGCCTGATGTGGAGAAAAAGACTGTCCTGACTACGGCGGAGGAAGCCGAAAAGGTTCTTCACTCACTTTGTCTGGAGCTTGAAGAAAGGTATGGCGTACTTGCGCGTGACAATGTGAAGAACATCAGAAAATACAACGCCAAAGCGGGAGAGGGAAAGAAGATGCCGTACATAGTCGTGGTGATTGATGAGTTCGCCGACCTTACGGCACCGACGTGGATTGACCGGAAGACGGACAAACTTCCTGAAGATATTCTGAATCACATAGTCCGTCTTGCCCGGCGAGGCCGGGCCGTGGGGATACATCTCGTCATCACTACGCAAAGGCCTTCCTCAAGGGTCATCCCGGGAATCATCAAGGACGGATTCCCGACACGGATGGCTTTCAGGACTATATCAAGGCAGGATTCCCGTACAATCATCGACACTCCGGGAGCGGAATGTCTCGCAGGCAGCGGTGATATGATCCTGGCGTATGACGGAGAAGTCTGCCGCATTCAAGGAGCTTACGTCAGCAGAGAGGAGATTGAAGAGGCCATGCAAAATACAAATCCATATTGAAGATGAAGACTTTATGCGGTTGACTATGACAGTGAATGTCTCCTGAAAAGGAAACCGTGATAGCGCAAACGCATGTACCACCTGCGATAGGTGCCGGTTTCCGTGCGTGAAGGTCGGGACTTTGCGCACGTGAGTTATAAATTAAAGTCCATCTATGGTCGCCAACCGTTTGATGTTACCGCAACTTATTCATTTTCTGTTTTGCGGATATGGTAAAAAACTGTAACTTTACGCCCGAAATAGTTTTGGTTTATGGAAAAATGCATCATCGCGGCGGTCGCTGACAACGGAGCGATAGGGAAGGACAACGGCCTTCTCTGGCACATCGCCGAAGACATGAGATATTTCAGGCGCACGACCACGGGCAATCCCGTGGTGATGGGTTACAGGACGTTCCTTTCGATAGGCAGACCGCTTCCGAAAAGGGAGAACATCGTGATTTCCTCGCGGCCTTGGGACGGAGTCCCGGAGGGCGTAAAGGTGGCCGGTAGTCTTGAGGAGGCGTATTCATTGGCGGAAGAGAACCGGAAAGGAGGAAATGCCGCCGTGGATGATGGTGTCGGCATAGCCGGCGCATCCCGAGGAGATGAGGCTGCCTTTACGGATGGTGGCGGTAGGTCAGGGCGCGTCTTTGTAATGGGAGGCGGCGAGACCTACCGCAAGGCTCTTCCGACGGCGGACAGGCTTTACATCACGCACGTACATGCGGTGATTGATGACGCCGACACTTTCTTTCCGGTGATCGATCCGGAGATCTGGGAGGAGGAGTCCTCCACTCCGGCCGCCACGGATTCCGAAACCGGTTACGCTTACGAATTCAAAGTTTATAAAAGACGATTTTAGGACACCTTGAAGCGTCCGCGCACGGAAACAATCCGGCATCCCCGCAGGCCGGACAAAAATAAAACGAACTTAAGAATATGTCAGACAGAGAGAACTTCGGCAGCAGGGCTGCCGTCATCATGGCATTGGCCGGTTCCGCCATCGGACTCGGCAACATCTGGAGATTCCCCTATATGGTCGGTGAATATGGAGGCGCCGCCTTCATCCTCATCTACATCCTGTGTTCCTTCGCGCTGTCCCTGCCGATTCTTTTCTCGGAGTCGGTAATCGGCCGGAAAACCCATTTGAGCACGATCGGAGCGATGAACGTCCTGGCCCCGGGTTCCAAATGGAAATGGCTGGGACTCCTCACGGTCATCACGCCCTTGATAATAGTCTCCTACTACAGCGTTGTCGGAGGATGGGCCATTGAGTACCTCTTCAAGTCAGCCACATTAAGTTTTACTCCGGACAAGGCCGAGGCTGTCACCGGAATGTTCGGCGAGTTCGTGTCCTCGACTTGGGGACCTGTCGCCTGTCTGTTCATATTCCTGTTCCTGACCGCGTTGATTGTGTTCCTTGGAGTCAAAAAAGGGATAGAGAAATTCAGCAACATCTCGATTCCGATTCTGTTTGTGCTGATTGTGGCTATAACAATTTACTCTGTCACTCTTCCAGGAGCCGGCGAGGGGGTGAGGTACCTCGTGAAACCGGATTTCTCCAAACTGACCCCGGCCGCTTTCTCGGCGGCTCTGGGGCAGAGTTTCTTCTCGTTGTCTCTGGGTGTGGGGACGATGTTGACATATTCATCCTATGTGAATAAGAACGAGAATCTTATGGCCTCCGGGGCCGGCACCGCCGTGTCGGATCTGATGTTCGCCCTGCTTGCCGGATTCGCGGTCATGCCGGCAGTGTTCGCGGCGGGAATCGCTCCGTCCTCCGGGCCTGGCCTGGTGTTCGAGACGCTTCCTTACATCTTCGCGAAGATGGGCGCCGGCGGTCAGATCGTGAGTTGCCTGGCGGCTATCCTCTTCTTTCTGACGATTCTGGTCGCCGCGCTCACTTCATCCGTGTCCATTTTTGAAGTTGGCGTGGCCTATCTGGTCGAGGAAAAGGGCGTTTCAAGACACAGGGCGACAATCGCGATCTTCTTCGCCACGTTTGCCGTCGGGGTGGTCTGCTCGCTTTCGTTCGGGCCGCTCGCCGATGTCAGGATTCTGGGAGAGAGCATATTCAATTTCTGTGACAAGATGTGTTCCAACTACCTGATGACTCTCGGGGCTTTGCTGTTCTCCGTCTTTGTGGGCTGGAGGATGGACAAGACGGCTGTCCGTGACGAACTCACGAACAACGGTACGATCAGAGCCAACAGCAGATTGTTTCCGGTTGTCTATTTCCTCATAAAGTACATCGCTCCGGTCGCCATCGCGGTCATATTCATCACCGGGCTGATCGGGTGAGATCTCTCCAAGGCCACGGATTGGCGCTAATGTTTCGGAAGCCGGATGACAAACTCCGAATAGATCGGGTAGTGGTCGGAAATGTACTTCACTCCGTATTTGGACTCGTCGGCGACATAGAACGACCTGGCCTCGGTGTTGCGGTGGAAGATGTGGTCTATCCTTTGCGGCTTTGCCCCTTTCCTTCCGAAATCGTTGAATGAAGGTGTCATGTCCGCTTTCCTCACGGTCTTTGCGGATTCCTTGAGATAGGCTTTCAACGCCCTGAGATCCTTGTCTTCACTTGTGGTGTTCAGGTCTCCGGTCAGGAACACCACGGCGTTGTCCCCTGCGATCTCTTTGATCTTGTCCGCCACCAGTAAGGCGCTTTCCCTGCGGGCCTCCTTGCCGATATTGTCAAAATGGGTGTTGAAAAGGAACACTATCTGCCCGGATTTCCTGAAGCGGAGCTTGACCCAGTTGGCGGTCCTGACATATTCGGCGTCCCAGCCTTTTTCTCCCGCACTCTGGTCCTCATTGAGCCAGAATGAGCCGTAGTCCAGAAGTTCGAACCTGTCCGCGCGGAAGAAGATCGGATTGAATGCGGATCCGGTCTCTTCGTTGACTGTGCCGGGCTTGGCGCTTCCGTCAATCATGATGTATTTCATCAATGCGTTCATCATGAACAGCTTCTGCCCGAGTGTGGCTTCCTGAAGCCCCAGAATGTCAGGAGAGTATTTACGGATCGCTTTCGCGCAGCCTGCTTTGCGGCTCTCCCAATTAAACTCTCCGGTGTCCGCCGGGAACTGGAGCCTTATGTTGAAAGACATCACGCTCATTTTCTCTTTCTTGGCACAGGCCTCCGTTCCGCCCAATGCGAAAACCGCCGCGACGACCGTGACAAGGAATAATGCTTTTCTCATAAATCAAAAATGTTCTTTATCCGGTGATCTTCGCCACCCAGCCCCCGCCGGGAGCCATGTGGATCTTCACGATTCCATCCGCCGGAATCCGCGCGGAAGTTTTCTTATAGTCTCTCGCGGCCCTGTCGGCGTTGATTCCATCCTGGAAGACGGTCATGTTCCCGCCTCCTATGAAGTTAAGGTCAAGTGTGAGGTCCCGTCCGTCCCAGTTCGTAAGCGCTCCGACGTACCAGATGTCCCCGCTGCGGCGGGCCACGGCGACATATTCACCGATCTCTCCGCAGAGCGGTACGGTCTCGTCCCAGACAGTAGGGAAGCCGGCGATGAACTCCGTGCATTCCGGTTCGGCCATGTAGTTGGACGGAGAGTCACAGAGCATCGTGAGAGGGGCCTCGAAGATGGCATATTCAGCAAGCTGGCGACAACGGGTACCCTGGCTCATCGCCTCCGGGCCGACCGGGTGGTAGTTGCCTTTGGCGGCGTTGCGCATCGCTCCCTGGGTGTAGTCCATCGGCCCGGCCACCATTCTGACGAACGGTATGGTCACATCATAAGTGACTTCATCGTAGTCCTCCGGACTCCATTTCAACTGCTCCAGTCCGGCGACACCTTCGAAATTAAGCACATTCGGGTAGGTCCTCTGGATTCCCGCCGGCTTGTAAACTCCGTGGAAGTCGATCAGCAGATGATTCTCCGCGGCGATTTTCGCCATCCTCTCGCAGAACTTCACGCCCTGCTGGTCGTCCCTGTTGATGAAGTCGATCTTGAATCCCTTGAATCCCATCCGCGCGTAGTGGCTCATCGCCTTCTCCGGGTCCTTGATGATGCTGTTGTAGCTGGCCCACAGGATGATGCCGACATTCCTGCCGTCGGCGTAGGAGACAAGCTCCTCAAGGTCGATGTCAGGATTGATCAGGAAGAGGTTCGCCTTGGCCCTCTGCGCCCAACCCTCGTCCATGATGATGTACTCCAGACCGTGCGCGGCTGCGAAGTCGATGTAGTACTTGTAGGTCTCCGTGTTGATTCCGGCCCGGAAATCGACCCCGTAGAGATTCCACTCGTTCCACCAGTCCCAGGCCACTTTCCCGGGCTTCACCCAGCTCCAGTCGGTGTCCCCGTCCGCCGGAGTGGCGAGCTGCCAGACAAGGTCCAGGTCCAAAAGCGACTTGGCGTCCGGAGTGATGCCGATGACCTTCCACGGGAACTTCTGCCCGGCCACGACCTTGGCGATGTAGTCGGCGTAGTCCATGTCCTGATAGACGTACACCCCATTGGGGCGCAGTCCGATCGGATAAGGTGCGCGGACGCTCTTCAAGCTCTTGCCGCCCTGTCCGTTGAGGAACATCCCCGGGTAGCCGAGCAGGTCGGACTCGGTGATGACGATCTTCACTCCGTCAGCGGCATCAACCGTCAGCGGAAGGAATGCCAGCTTGGCGGGATCCATTTGGGACAAAGGAATATGCTCGTAGGTGTTCTCGAACGAATTGACGAACTGCTGACGGAAAGTCTTCCCGTCGGCACCATTGACATAAGGCACCCATGCGGTCCAGTCCTCGGCGAAATTGAACTCGGTAAGCTCATCGGTCACGGTGAACTCGCCGGATCTGGCGGTCGAGACGAACCTGTAGGCCACTCCGTTGTCGAACGCCCTGAACTCCACGTTGTAGTCCCTGAACTCCAGCGTCAGGGAATTGTAAACGTCATCCACGGTCGCCTTCCTATAGTTCATCGCCTTGATGCCCTTGACGTCATGCGTCTCTTTTCTGACCTTGCGAACCTTATCCGCCGTTCCTCCGAACACGCTGCCATCCTCAAATGTCATCGAGATCCTGGAAGGAGTCAGAAGCGCCATCCCGTCACGGCTTATTGAATATCTCAGACCGTCTCCGACGGAGATTTCCGCCACAATCCTTCCGTCCGGAGAGGAGAGGGACCAGGGTTTCTGTGTCCCGAAAGCCGCCAAAGGCAGGCATGCAAGCATTACCGCCGCTGAAAAGAACTGTTTGTGCATCATGTTCCTATCCAAATATAAATTAAAACGTAAAGATAAGCATTCTTCTGTAAAATCCTTAAAAATGACTATATTTGAGAATCAGGAGAAGAGACAGCTTCTTAATTAAAAACCGATAAGAGATGAATCTCAAAAAATTGTCTGCCGCCTTTCTGATTGCCCTGGCGGTATCTTGCACCACTTCCAACGAAGGTGGAGTAATCAAGGTTGAGACTCCGGCCCGTCCGTCCGGTCAGGAGAATGTTCTCGGACTCACAGTTCCGGCGATGGACACGGTACGCGTCGGATTCGTAGGTCTCGGAATGCGCGGTTCGGATGCCGTGGCGCGTTACACTTACGTTCCCGGGGTGAAGATCACCGCCATCTGCGACGTGGAGGCCGACAGGGTTGAGAAAGTTCAGAAGACATTGGAGGACAGATGTTTTCCGCCGGCTTCCGGATACTCGGGAAGCACGGAGGCCTACAAGGAACTCTGCGAGCGTGACGACATTGATCTGGTTTACATCTGCACTGACTGGAAGCATCATGTTCCGGTCGCCCTCTACGCTATGGAACACGGCAAGAATGTCGCCGTCGAGGTTCCGGCGGCATCGTCCCTTGAGGACATCTGGGCTCTGATCAACGCTTCGGAGAGAACCCGCAAGCACTGCATGATGCTGGAGAACTGCTGCTACGACTTCTTTGAGCTGACCGCCCTGACAATGGCCCAGAAGGGGCTTCTCGGCGAGATCATCCATGGAGAGGGTTCTTACCATCACAATCTGGATCCGTTCTGGAATGCCTACTGGAACAACTGGAGGCTCGATTTCAATCAGACCCACAAAGGGGATGTCTATTCCACCCACGGCCTCGGCCCCGTCTGTCAGGTCATGAACATCCATCGCGGAGACCGTTTCAAGACCCTTGTGGCGATGGAGACCAAGGCTGTCAACGGTCCCAAGCATGTCGAGGCCAGGACCGGTGAGAAGTGCGAGGACTTCCAGAACGGTGACCTCACGATGACGATGATCTCCACCGAGAAGGGCAAGACCATTCTCGTGGAACACGATGTGATGACCCCGCGTCCTTACAGCCGCATGTACCAGATTGTCGGCAGCGAAGGCTATGTCGGAAAATATCCTGTTCAGCAGGTGTGCCTCCGTGAGAACGCCGCTGAGGGGACAGCCACTGATTTCCAGAATCTTGGCCGTGAGGTTGTCTATTCGGGCGAGAGGCTCAAGGCCCTTCTTGAGGAGAACCGTAGCCCGATCCTTACTCCTGAGCTTGAGGAACTTGCGAAGCAGGTCGGCGGCCACGGCGGAATGGACTTCATCATGGATTACCGTCTGATCTACTGTCTGCGCAACGGACTTCCTCTGGACATGGATGTCTATGACATGGCCGAATGGTGCTGTCTCACCGAACTCGGCAAGATCTCTATGGAGCACGGCAACGCTCCTGTCGAGGTTCCTGACTTCACCCGAGGGGCCTGGGATCAGATCCAAGGCTTCTCCTACGCCTTCGCCAAGTAAAAGTTGTTCAAACAGACCCAAAGCGGCCGGCAACCGGACTTCATCACCGGTGCCGGCCTTTGCTGTCATGAAGGAGGGCTGGCTTTCGGTACCAGGGAACCTGTCCTACCGGTAGTCCTCGTATTCAGGCATGCCGAGGCCTGAGATGAAATCCCTGAACTGCTTGTCGTCTTTCGGGCAGATCAGCAGCGCGTCGCCGGTGTCCACCACGACATAGTCCTTGAGGCCCTTGATGGCGTAGAGCTTTTTCTTGTCGCCGCAGACAAGCATGCTGTTCTCGTTGCCCTCGCCGAGAATCCTGTCGGTGAACACGACATTGCCGTCCTTGGTCTTGCGGTCGATGCTCCTGAAGAGGGAGTCCCATCCGTCGATGTCGGACCATCCGAAGTCCCCGCAGTAGAGCCAGGCCCGGTCGGTCTTTTCCATCACGCCGTAGTCAATCGAGACCTTCGGACAGTCTGAATATGCCTTCTCAAGGAAGATCTGTTCCTTGTCGCTTCCCAAAGCCTTCTCCCAACCGGCGAACAGGGATGTGACATCAGGAATATACTTCTCCATCTCCTCCCTGATCACGGAGGCTTTCCAAGCGAATATTCCCGAGTTCCAGTAGAATTCTCCTGTCTTGCAGAACACCTCGGCAAGAGCCTTGTCCGGCTTCTCGGTGAAAGTCTTCACCTTGAGCGGTATGCCTGAGCCGGCTGAGACAGTGCCTCCCGTAGCCTGGATGTAGCCGTAGCTTGTGTCCGGTCCGGTCGGATGGATTCCCAACGTCATGAGGGCCGGTTTCCCTTCGGCATATTCCATGACTTTCAGCATCGCTGTCCTGAAATTCTCCTCGTCAGTGATGATGTGGTCGGCAGGTGTGGCTATGACAGTCGCGTCGGGGTTCCGCCTGAGGATGCTGTAGGTCGCATAGGCGATGCAGGGAGCGGTGTTGCGGGCGTAGGGTTCCAGAAGCAGGTTGCCTTCGGGAAGTTCCGGAATCTGCGCGCGGACGAGGTAGGAGAATCTTGCCAGGGTGACGACGAGGATGTTCTCCGAGGGGACTATCCTGGAGAAACGCTCGTAGGTGCTTCTTATGAAGGATTTCCCGGTTCCGGCTATGTCCAGGAACTGTTTGGGTCTTGATTCTCTGCTCACCGGCCAGAAACGGTTCGCGGTGCCTCCGGCCATGATCACGCAGTAGCGGTTATTGTTGTTCATATCTTGGTGCTTAGTAATATGTTCCTGATCAGCGGCCACTTCGGCCGGGTCTGCGGCCGGTCAGAGGTACACCGGGTAAAACGCGTTAGGGAACCATTCCACAGTCTCCTTCCCTTCGTCAAACGTCACGGCCACGACATCGAAGTTGACCTCAAGGTCAGCGGAGATCCTCTTGTCCCTGGCCGTGTTCAGGTACCTCAGCGCCGCATCCGCCACTTTCCTCCGCTTGCCCGCCGTCACATTCTCCTCCGGAGAGACCATCACAGGTGCGACCCGGCTCTTCACCTCCACAAAATGCACACCATTCCTGTCCAGAGTGATGATGTCGATCTCAAGATGTCCGGATCTGTAATTTCTTTGCAGGACCGTGTGTCCCTTGCCGACAAGAAACTCACAGGCGATGTCCTCGCCCCTGCGTCCCAGCTCCATCCGTGGAGTGATCCGCCTTTCAAAGTCTTTCATGGTTCTTGCTCAAGTGTTTATCCGAAAGTCACAATCGTCACGCCCGACCCGCCGAACTGAACCTGCTCATCGTGGACGGATGTCACCCCGGGGATTGTCCTCAGGTATTTCTGCAACTCGTCACGCAGCGCCCCGGTGCCTTTGCCGTGGATGATCCTAACGGACCCGATGTTCAGCATGATGGCGTCGTCGATGTAGTGCACCACGATGTCCAGAGCCTCTGAAACCCGCTCCCCGCGCACATCCAGTTCAGGAGAGAATTTCAGCCGGCGTTCCCGCAGGCCGGAATCATCCCGCGTGGAACGGGGCTTGATGTTCTCCCGGACCGCCGCTTTGTACTCATTGGAAGAAATCCGCTCAACCCTGTCGAGAGGCAGCTTGCTGGTGATGTTGCCGATGGCGACGGTCACGGCCTTGTTTGACACCCGGATGACCTCGCCGGCCATGCCGTTGTCCTTGATCCGCACCTTCTCGCCGACTTTAAGCACCCCGCCCCGGAACTGCCCGGAATCCTGCGCAGGGCTGTTCCCTTGAGAGCCCCCCTTGCGGGCGTTACGATGCATCTTTCTGTTTTCCAGCTGTTTGAGCTTCTTCTCGATGTAGTCGTCGTGATTCTTCTGATCGTTCTCCTTTTTGGTCTGGAGAGAGGAGACGAAATTCTGGAGAGCCTTTCTGGCATCTGAGGTTCTCTCCTTGTCAGCCTGCGACTCCTTGATGGTGCGGATTGTGTTCTCGACGGTCCTGTTGGCGTCCTGCACGATTTCCCGGGCCTCCTTCTTCGCCTGGTCCAGAATTTCCTTCTTTGTCTGTTTCAACCCCTCCAGTTCTTTCTGGTAGCGCTCCGTGATGTTTTCAAGAGTCTTGTCCGTGTTCCTGATCCTCTGGAGTTTCTCGTCCAAGGCCCGGCGGTTGCGCACGATCCTGCGCAGGTTCCGCTCCATGCCCACGAATTCCTCACCGGCCCTGTTCTCGGCATCTTTCACGATGTTCTCCGGAAGACCCATCTTGCGGGCCAGCTCAAAGGCGAACGAATTGCCTGGCATTCCGATGTCCAGCTTGAACAGAGGCTGGATCTTGGCGGCGTCGAACTGCATCGCGCCGTTGATCACACCGGTCTCCGGACCCGAAGCGTAGAGCTTGAGGTTCGTGTAGTGGGTCGTGATGACCCCATAGACTCCTCTGCCGTCCATCTCGCCGAGAATGGCCTCGGCGATGGCGCCTCCGGCGGCAGGTTCCGTGCCGGAACCGAACTCGTCTATCAGGATCAGGGTCTTGTCATCGGCCTTTGCCAGCATCTTCTTCATGTCATCCAGGAACGAACTGTAGGTGCTCAGGTCGTTCTCGATGTTCTGGTCATCCCCGATGCTGACCATGATCCTGTCGAACACCGGCAGTTCGGAAGTTTCCGAAGTCGGCACAAGCATGCCCCACTGGAACATGTACTGCAGAAGTCCCGTTGTCTTGAGGCATGCCGACTTGCCTCCGGCGTTGGGTCCGGAGATCAAAAGAATATGCTTGGCCGGGGTCAGCCGGACCGACACCGGCACGATGGTCTTGTTTTCCTTGCTCAAAGCCCTCTCCAGAAGCGGATGACGGGCTTTGCGCAGATTCATCTCCCCGTTGTCGGAGATGATCGGTGCTCCGGCCTTGAAGTCAAGGGCCACCTGTGCCTTGGCCACAAGGAAATCTATCTCCCCGATATATTCGGCGGAATTGATGAGGTCCGGAACGTAAGGTCTGACGAAGTCGCTGAACGCCGCGAGGATGCGTTGGATCTCCTGCGCCTCGTCCGCATGCAGAGTGACGATCTCGTTCTCCAGCTCGATGATCTCGGCAGGCTCCACGAATGAAGTCTTGCCTGTGGCCGAAGTGTCATAGACAAAGCCCGGAATCTTTTTCTTGCCTGAGCTGTTGACCGGAATCAGCAGCTTGCCGTCACGGACGGAAAGCCCTGCGTCCGCGTCCGCGAGTCCGTCCGCCTGTGCCTGCCTGAGGATGGCGTTCGCCCTTTTGGAGACGGCCCCCTCCTTTGTCTTGATGGCGTTCCTGATTTCCAGCAGCTTGTCCGAGGCGGTGTCCTTCACGTCACCGAACTTGTCCAGAATCAGGTCAATCCTTCTCTGAACCTCCGGGAAACTCATCACCGGAGCGCTCATCCTTTTCAGATTGGGATAGACTCCGTCCTTTATGGACATGAAGAAGTTGGTCAGCCTGCGTACGGTCTCGACCATCGTGCGCAGCTTCCCCAGCGAAAGGATGTCGATCGTGTAGCCGGTGTTCTCCAGCGGCTGGAGGAAATCGAGACAGTCGATGTAGCCGTTGGTCGGGAAGTTCTCCTCGAACATCACGACCAGCCTCATCTCGTCGGTCAGAGCCAGCCTTTCCCCGATGACTTTCGGGTCGTTGCTGAACCGCTCCTCAGTCACCCTTGTGACGGCATATTCAGTGGAACATCTGTCGGCGACAAAGGTCCTGACCCTGTCAAATCCCAACTTGCCCTCCAGCCTGGTGTCAATCTCTGTTCCGCACTCCTGCATATTCGTGAATTATTCTTTTCCCTCGGTGGTTCCGTCTCCGGAGCCGAGAAGGAGCTTAAGCTCGTTGATGTTGCTGATGCTCTTGATGTTGCCACCGCGCACGAAAGAGATTCCCCCGGTTTCCTCCGAGACCACAACCACATCGGCGTCAGTCTCTTCCGAGATTCCGATCGCCGCCTTGTGCCTCATTCCGTAGTGCGGAGGGATGTCGGAACGTCCGGTGATGGGCAGGGTGCAGCGCGCCGCCACAATCCTGTCTCCTCCGATGATCATCGCTCCGTCATGCAAAGGGGAATTCTTGAAGAATATGTTCATTATCAGCCTTCTGGTGACTTTGGCGTCCACGGTGTCCCCGGTCTCGACGATGAAGTCAAGCGAATCCTTCCGCGGGAACACGATCAAGGCTCCGGTCTTGTCGGCTGACATGGCCCTGCAGGCCTCGGCGATCTCGTTGACTGTTCCGCCGGCCATCTTCTGGTCCCGGATGCCCATCAGCCTGTTGAAGAAATCCCGGCTCTTCCCGGCCATCCTGTAGCGCGAGCCAAGCCTCATCAGGAAGTGGCGCACCTCCGGCTGGAAGATGACTATCAAGGCGATCACGCCCACATCGATGAATGTGCCCAGCAGGGCGTTCATCAACTTCATGTTGAAGGCGGCCACAATCACCCGCAGGACGAAAAGCAGGATGACGGCGACGAAGATGTTCATCGCTGCGGAGCCTCTTATCCATCTAAAAACCAAATAGATGAATATGGCGACCATCAGTATGTCAAGGATGTCCGCAAACGACAGGTTGAGGAATCCGAAGATATTCAGAAGCATCATTGTTCCTTATTCGTAATGCAAAGATAACGAATCCTTGATTTATTCCCCAAGGCTTGCCGATGATTTCTCTGATGACGGAGTCATCATTCTTGAGAAGAATTTGCTACCTTTGCAAGTTGCAGATTTGCAGGGAAGCGTCCTGCCGGTCTGCGGAATGAGAATATTCAAAACATATCAATATGTACAGAACACACACGTGCGGGGAGCTCCGCATTGAGAATGTCGGGCAGAAGGTGACCCTCGCCGGTTGGGTGCAGAGGTCAAGGAAGCTCGGCGGAATGACTTTCATTGACTTGCGTGACCGCTACGGCATCACCCAGCTCGTGCTGGAGGCCGACGCTGACGCGGCTTTGGTCGAGACCGCGACATCATTGGGTCGTGAATATGTCATCCAGGCCACCGGTGAGGTTGTCGAGCGTCAGAGCAAGAACCCTAAGATGGACACGGGTGATGTCGAGATCAGGCTCGATGCCATCAACGTCCTCAACAAGTCCGTGACACCTCCGTTCACGATCGAGGACGAGAGCGACGGCGGTGAGGATCTCCGTGCCAAATTCCGCTATCTGGATCTGAGAAGGAATCCGCTCCAGAAGGCGCTCGCCTTGCGGCACAGACTTGCCCACGAGGTGCGCAACTATCTTGACGCCAACGGGTTCATGGAGATTGAGACTCCGTATCTCATCAAATCAACCCCGGAAGGGGCCCGTGACTTCGTCGTTCCTTCCAGGATGAATCCAGGCCAGTTCTACGCCCTTCCGCAGTCTCCTCAGACCTTCAAGCAGCTTCTGATGGTGGCCGGCTACGACCGCTATTTCCAGATTGTGCGCTGCTTCCGTGACGAGGATCTGCGCGCCGACCGCCAGCCGGAATTCACCCAGATCGACTGCGAGATGTCTTTCGTCGAGCAGGAGGATGTCCTGAACATGTTCGAGGGCATGATGAGGACGATGTTCAAGAACGTCCTCGGGGTTGACATCCCGAACCCTATGCCGAGGATGAGCTGGTACGACGCGATGGACAGTTACGGCTCCGACAAGCCGGATGTGCGTTTCGGCATGACCATCCACGAGATCACCGGCAAGGTGAAGGGCAAAGGTTTCTCAGTCCTTGAGGATGCCGCCTACGTCGGAGCCATAGCGGTTCCCGGAGGCGCTGAATATACCCGCAAGCAGATCGACGAGCTGACCGAGTGGGTCAAGAGGCCTCAGGTCGGTGCGAAGGGTCTGATCTACATCAAACTCAACGCCGACGGCTCCGTGAAGTCTTCTATTGACAAGTTCTACACTCCTGACGAGCTGAAAGCCATCGCCGAATCTGTCGAGGCCAAGACAGGCGACATCGTCTTCGTGATGTCAGGTGAGAGCAGACGCAAGGTCCAGACAATGCTGGGTGTCCTGAGGATCGAGATGGGAGGCAGGCTCGGACTCCGTGACCCTAAGGTCTTCGCACCGCTTTGGATCGTCGATTTCCCTCTTCTGGAATGGAGCGAGGAGGACGGCCGTTTCTACGCCATGCACCATCCGTTCACCGCACCGAAGCCGGAGCACATGGACCTGTTCAACAGCAACAGGAAAGAGGACCTCGAACGGGTCTGCGCCAACGCCTACGACTTTGTGCTGAACGGCACGGAGCTCGGCGGCGGCTCGATCCGGATCCACAACGCCGACGTGCAGAAGAGGATGTTCGAGGTCCTGGGCATCGGGCCGGAGGAGGCCGAGTACAAGTTCGGTTTCATCATCCACGCCTTCCAGTACGGCGCTCCGCCTCATGGAGGTCTGGCCTTCGGTTTCGACCGTGTCTGCTCCCTCTTCGCCGGCAAGGAATCCATCCGTGACTTCATAGCCTTCCCGAAGAACAATCAGGGCCGCGACGTGATGATCGACTCCCCGTCCCTGATTGACCAGTCCCAGCTTGACGAACTCAATCTGGACATCCGCCCTCTCCCGGAGAAGTGATTCTCGTTTTCCTGTTTTCCGCACAATTTGAGAAAATTTTCGAAAATCGGCCACTCATTTATCTGTAAGGCATATTGGCGGCTCAATTTGGGTACCCCGCGTCAAATGTCTAACTTCGCGGTATGTTCGTGCGCCGGAAACATAACAGGAGCGGATCTACCTCAGTTCAGGTAGTCTCCAAGACAGGCGGCAGGTACTGCGTTCAGAAATCCTTCGGCGGCAGCCGTGACGAGAGCGAACCGATGATACTTGATAGGAAGGCGCGGCAGTGGGTCAAAGAGTGCGAATACGGGAGTGGTGACGACCTTTTCCCGTCTGACGAGGCGGCCGCATACGATGAGGCTCTCTCCGGTATCGGGCAGGATCAGCTTCATCTCGTGGGTCCCGACCTCATCTACGGCGCCTTTTCAACAAGATCGGCTTCGACATGGTCCGGACATCCGCCCGATGTACCACCGCCTCTTCAATCGGATAGAAGCCCACATCTGTATCTGCTTTGTGGCCTACACAATTATGTTGGAGCTGGAACGTATCCTGAAGGCCGCCCAAACCGATATAACTTTAGACCGGGCACGCTTCCTTGCCGAGAAAATCTACCAGATTGACTATGTGAACCCATACGACAACAAGCACAAGTCAGTGCTCCTCCACACCCGCGAGGAACCTCAAGTGAGGGAATTACTCGACATTATCGCCCGAAATTGCTGAAATGGGTGTCCCATTGAGGAAAACAGGACTTCGCCAATGGATTCGTCCCCAGTGATGCGATAGATTTTGTCAGCGGACTTAAATAGCTGGCGCTTAGGGTACTACAATAGTGGAGCCATATACAGCGGCAGGTATACGATCCCTCCTTCCTGCTTCAAGTCTTTTGAATGGAGCACATACGGCGTCGACAGGTTTTCGCCATATTTTTCAATGCATTTATTTAAGGAGCTGAGGGTATAGCGCTGTCCGCTTTTCACCTCAATCGGTGAAATGTTGTGATGGCTGGTGACGACCTCCTTCTGTATCAGAAAATCTATCTCCATCCGGTTGTCGGCGTCCTCGTCACTGCGGCTGTAGAAGTACAATCTATGTCCGCCGCTCTTCAACATCTGGGCGACGATGTTCTCAACCAGCATTCCCTCATTGATTTCCAACTTGTCGAACAGCAGTTTCTGATAAATCCTCTCGGACATCAGACCTCTTGCATTGAATGTATGGCTGAGAAGAAGGCCCGTGTCCGCCATATAGCATTTAAGCGTTTTCCTTTCCTCGTTCAGACGCAAGCCCATACCCGGCTCCGTAGTGTTGTAACAGCAGTTGATGATTTTTGCGTCGTCAAGCCAGAAAAACGAGCCTTCATAATCGCGCATCCTCGCATCATCCTTGAGCGCCGACAGGCGGAACTTTTTCTCGTGCTTGGACAGCTGGGACGGGATTTCATCGAATATGGCCGTCACCTTCGTCTCATAATTGTCAGCGTACTTCTTGATGTCGTTACGATACAGCCTCAATATCTGCCTCTTGACCGAATCCACCTTATTGAAATCGCAGGATTCTATATAGACGTTCACCGCCTGGGGCATTCCTCCGACAATCATATACTTCCGGAAATATTCCATCGCACGGCGGTGGAACTCGCCCATGGGCTTCAAAGACTTGAACTGCTTTTCGATGTGAGGCATCATCATCTCATCCCCCATCGCCCAGAGGAACTCCTCAAAATCAAGAGGATACATATCAATTGAGTCTTCCTCCGACGGGATAAGTATATCCTTCACATTCTTCTTGATGGAAATCAACGACCCGGTCTCGATATAGTCGAAACGCCCGTCTGCAACCAAAGTTTTGATGGCTTCCCTTGCCCGCGGACAAGCCTGCACTTCGTCGAATATGATGAGTGACTTCCGCGGGGCGAGTCTTTTCCGGTAATGTAGCTGGATATTCTCCAGTAAAGTGTCAACATCTTCAAGACATTCGGCAAACCAGGATTTGACGATGGACGGGGCCTTCGAGAAATCAATGATGATGTAGGAGTCGTATTCATTCTGCGCAAACAGCTCGGCGATAAAACTCTTGCCTATACGCCGTGCGCCTTCTATCATAAGAGCCGTGCTTCCATTCTTTTCCCGCTTCCATTCCAGAAGCCGCCCATATATTTTACGCTTAAGCATAATTCACTTTTTTGAGATTATTGAACACGCAAATTTACACCTTTTTGAGATTATCGCAAAGAAATGTGTCCAACTCAAACCTGGAAATTTTTGTTCATTAAGGTCAGGAGCAATTCGGCCTGTGCCGCAAGGTGTCATGAAATCACTATCTTTGTGGCAAATTATTCGGGAATATGAGAAAGGACATCACAAATGTTGTGTTTGATTTCGGCGGGGTGGTCGCTCCGGCGGATCTCGCGACGGTCATTGACAGGTTCAAGGCACTTGGCTTCAAGAATGTCGAGGAATATCTCAATCTGGTTCGCCAGCAAGGATTTTTCGGAGATTTCGAGTCGGGTCTGATCGATGAGGAAGAGTTCAGGAGCCGCGTCAGCAAGGAAATCGGCCGGGAAGTCACGATGGATGAGTGCCGTCATGCCTATATGGGATTCTTTTCGACCGTTCCCGAAAGGAACCTTGATCTCTTTAAGAGGCTGCGCGCCGAAGGCTACCGTCTTTCCCTCCTGTCCAACACCAATCCGTTCATTATGGAGTGGTCTTTAAGCAAGGCCTTTGACGGCCACGGACACTCGCTTGATGAGTACCTTGACAGCATCTACGTCAGTTATGAGATGAAGGTGATGAAACCGGACGGGAAGATATTCCGTATGATGCTGGAAGCCGAGAAAGTCGCCCCGTCCCGGGTTCTGTTCATCGATGACGGTCCCAAGAATGTCGAGGCGGCCCGCAAGGTTGGAATCAACGCAATCCAAGCCGTCAACGGCGAGGACTGGACCGAGGCCGTCCTTCAGACTTTAAGGATTCGCGGAGGATTATTGAACTCAAGTTTCGCATGTGCGAAACACCTTATCTCCCGTCACGGTAGTGACGGAGCAAGTCCATCCCCCGAGGGGAGGGATTTAGGGAGGGGGTAACGTGAACTGATTTTTCACGGGCGACGCTCTCCGAACGTGAGATAAGGTGTTTTATCAAAGGCATAGGGTAAGTTGTTGAATATAGCCGAATATCTGCGGCAAGTGTTTGTTTTCGATTGAAATTTCGTATATTGTGATTGATGTCTTGGCGGCGTGGATGTCCCGTGGAGCCAAGGCTTATGAGATTCAAATCACATAAAGACCTAAGAATATGTTCGCAAAAGAGATCTACATCGCAAGGCGCAAGACTCTGCTGGAGAAGATGGCGCAGACCGCTCCGCAGGGGAAGCGCGGGATCGCCCTGTTCGTGGGCAATGTCGAGGCCGCTGCCCAGTACAAGGACAATGCCTATAAGTTCCGTCAGGACTCATCATGGCTGTACTATTTCGGTCTCGACGAGCCGCGCTATGCGGCTGTGCTGGACCTTGACAGCGGGGAGGAGACCGTCTTCGCCGACGATGTGGAGATCGGGGACATCATCTGGATGGGGCCTCAGCCGTCGGTCGCGTCGAAAGCCGCCGAAGCGGGCGTGGAGAACTCCGCTTCCTATGGCTCGCTTAACGTCGCCGTCACAAAGGCCCTCGCCACCGGCAGGAATATTCATTTCCTCCCTCCGAGTCGGTACTACAACACGATGAAGCTGGCCTCCTTGGCAGGGATCTCCAATGAGGATGTCGCAAAGGTCGCCCCTATCGACGAGGATGGCGGCAGGCACGCTTCCAAGGAACTTGTGCAGGCTGTGATCTCGATGAGGCTCGTGAAGGAGCAATGTGAGATCGACCAGATAGATGATGCCTGCGCCCTCGGCTACAGGATGCACACGACCGCCCGCGAGAGCGTCAGGGTCGGGATCGTCGAGCAGGAGATTGTCGGCAGGATGGAGGGCGTGACTCTCAGCGAAGGCTGGGGCGTGTCATTCCCGACGATCCTCACCCAGCACGGAGAGACCCTGCACAACCATATTCATGACAAGGTGATCGAGCCCGGAAGACTTATGGTGATCGACGCCGGTGCCGAGAACAACATGCACTATGCTTCGGATTTCACCCGTACCCTGCCGACCGGCGGCAAGTTCACCGGGAAGCAGAGAGACATCTACCAGATAGTCTGTGACTGCAACGAGCTGGCGTTCAAGTTGACAAAGCCTGGAGTCTCCTACAGGGACGTGCATCTGGCCGTGGCGAGGCTGATGCTTGAGGACCTGCGTTCGCTGGACATCGTGCGCGGCAATCTGGACAACATGCTCCACGAAGGCGTGGCCGGACTTTTCCAGCCGCACGGTCTCGGTCACAACATGGGCCTTGACGTTCACGACATGGAGGATCTCGGAGAGGATCTCGTAGGCTACGATCCGGATCAGAAGCGTTCCTCCCAACTCGGTCTCGGCAGCCTCAGGATGGCCCGCAGGCTTGTTCCGGGCAATGTCATCACCGATGAACCGGGAATCTACTTCATCCCTGCCCTCATAGAGAAATGGAAAAGCGAGAAGCGTGACAAAGGTTTCGTGAACTACTACAAGCTGGAGCACGACTACCTCGATTTCGGCGGGATCCGCCTTGAGGACGATGTGCTTGTGACAGAGGACGGGGCGCGCCGCACAGGCCCGAACAGACTTCCGATCCTGCCGGACGATGTTGAGGCCGCGATGGCTTAGGGATATGGAAGAGAAATACATCCGGTTTCTTGAGGCGGTCCGGCGGTTCGTGCCGAAGGAAGGAATCTACACAGACGGACTCAGATGTTTCGCCTGGGGTACAGACGCCGGTTTCTACAGGCTTGTGCCGAAGATTGTCATCCGTTCATCCGGCGAGCAGGAAGTCTCGGAGATTCTGAAGGCTGCGTCCGAGTTCGGTGTCCCGGTGACTTTCCGCGCAGCCGGGACCAGCCTTTCAGGTCAGTCCGTCAGCGATTCGGTGCTGATTGTCGCAGGCAAGAACTGGGAGAGGTACAAAGTCTCGGAGGACGCTTCCGAAATCACTCTTGAACCCGGGATCATCGGGGCGAGGGTGAACTCGATCCTGAAGCCTTACGGCAGGAAGTTCGGCCCTGATCCCGCCTCCATCGGGAGCTGCATGGTCGGCGGAGTCGTGATGAACAACGCTTCCGGAATGAGTTGCGGAACCCATGCCAACAGCGACAGGGAACTGGAAAGCGTGCGGATGGTGTTCGTGGACGGAACGGTTCTGGACACAGGTGACGAGGCTTCCAGGAACGCTTTCCGGGCATCCCATCCGGACTTCATAGAAAAAATCGAGGCCTTGAGGGACGGGATTCTCGCAGACAAGGAACTCTCTGACAGGATAAAGTACAAATATTCAATAAAGAACGTCACCGGACTCAACCTGTTCCCGTTTGTCAGGTTCCGGGATCCGTTCGACATCATCTCCCACCTGCTGGTCGGCTCGGAGGGGACTCTGGCTTTCATGAGCCGGGTCACGATGAAGACCCTGCCGCTGCCGCCCGGGGAAGCGTCCGCGATGGTCTATTTCGGTACCATCAGAGAGGCCGCCGAGGCTGTCGCCGCTCTCAAGAGGGAGGTTGATCCCGCAGTGCTTGATGCTGCGGAACTGCTTGACAAACGGTCGCTTGCGTCGGTGGATGACCCGATGCTCAAGGAGCATCCCGGCAAGGATCTGACCGCCCTTCTGCTTCGCGTCACAGGCGGGAGCCGGTCAGATCTGGACTCTAACATCGGTAAGCTCTCCGATGTGCTGCGCAGGTTCGGAGTCTTGAGTGACGCAGAGGGTAACGCGTTCATATTCAGCAGCGATCCTGCCGTCACCGGAAAGTACTGGGCCATCCGTTCGGGCATATTCCCGTCCGTCGGAGGAATGCGCCGTCAGGGGACAACCTGCCTCATTGAGGACATCGCCTTCCACATCGAGGACCTGCCGGATGCGACGGTTGATCTGTCGGCCCTGCTGGACAGGCACGGCTATGACGACTCCTGCATCTACGGCCACGCCCTTGAGGGCAATTTCCATTTCATCATAAATCAATCCTTTGATTCCCGGGAGGAGGTGAAACGCTACGAGGCGATGATCCGCGATGTGGCGGAAATGGTTGTCGGGAAATATGACGGTTCCCTGAAGGCCGAGCATGGAACGGGCAGGAATATGGCTCCGTTCGTTTCCTATGAATGGGGTGACAAGGCGTTCGGGATCATGAGGCGCATAAAGGAACTGTTTGATCCTCATGGTCTTCTGAACCCGGGCGTGATCTTCAACGATGATCCGGAGTGTTTCCTTAAGAATTTCAAGGCGCTGCCGGTTCTGAAGCCTTGGACGGATGACAGCAGGCCTGTCGAACCTGAACTTGCGGAGATCTACAGGAAACTGAACAAGTGCATCGAATGCGGATTCTGCGAGGTGAACTGCCTTTCGTGCGGTTTCACGCTTTCCTCAAGGACCAGGATGGCAGTGCGGAGGGAGATCACGTCCTTGCGCGCCCTGCCGAACCCTACCGCCGCTGAAATGGCCCGTCTGCGGACACTTGAGAAGGAATATTCATACCTCGGAGAGCAGACCTGCGCCGGCGACGGCCTCTGCTCGACCTCCTGCCCGATGGGCATCAATGTCGCCGACCTCACCCACCAGTTGAGGCGGATGAATATGCCCCCGGGGTCTTTCGGCCACGGTGTCTGGAACTTTGCCGCCCGTCACTACGCCGGGGTCAAGAGCGGTCTTCGCGGGGCTTTAAGGATGGCTACCGCCGGGGAGACGGTTCTCGGGGATCTTGCCATGAGCGGTCTTTGCCGCTGGCTCCACAGTTCGGTCCGGCTTCCGCTCTGGACTCCGTCCACGCCGAAAGCCTACAATATTCCCAAGTCACTTCGTGCTTTGGTACAGAGCGCCTCTTCGGTCAGAGATGTCGCTCCGGCAGGCTCGGCTACCGGGCGTGTACCTGCCATTGAGTCAATCCGGTCGCTGAGCCTGCCGGAGCGTCCTGATGCACCGTCGGAAGTCTCCCGAACCGACAAAGTGGTCTATTTCCCCAGCTGCATCAACCAGATGATGGGACTCCCGAAGCACCACCACGTGGTTGACAAGCCTCTCGTCGAGGAGATGGTCTCGCTGTTGGGCAAAGCAGGCTACGAGGTCATATTCCCGAAGAACATGTCCGCCCTTTGCTGCGGAACCATCTGGGAAAGCAAGGGGATGCCTGAGACCGCCGACAGGAAGACAAAGGAACTGGAGGATGCCCTTTGGGCAGCCAGCGAGGGAGGCCGCTATCCGGTCCTCTGCGACCAAAGCCCGTGTCTTCACCGCATGAAGCACAGAATCAAGAGCATGAGACTCTATGAGCCGTCCGAGTTTATCCTTGAGTTTTTGGCTGACAGACTTGAGTTCCACAGGACGGACACTCCGGTCGCCATCCATCTCACCTGTTCGATGCGTCTGATGCACAAGACCGACAAGATGCTGGAGCTGGCCCGCCTGTGCTCCTCCAACGTTATTGTTCCGGAGGAAGTGGGTTGCTGCGGTTTCGCCGGTGACAAAGGCATGACCCATCCGGAACTCAACAGGTACGCTCTCCGCAAACTCAAGGCACAGGTCAAAGGTGTCCCTGTAGGCTACTCCAACAGCCGCACCTGCGAGATCGGTCTCGCCACCAATTCCGGCATTCCGTACGTCTCCATCGCTTACCTTGTGAACAGCTGCACCACCGGAAAGGTCCGGTGATT
>CAVIGZ010000032.1:0-21328 GCA_963642565.1 Bacteroidaceae bacterium
ACTAGGAGTAATACCTGTCCCGCACGGCGGAACCACTCCACAACACCCCACAGGCTAATATTTCCATCACACGGATTCAGTCCCGCACATGCGATTTGCATGCGGGGGACGGGCGGAATTTGCATGCGGGAACAGGCGGGAGCCGCATAATATTAATAGAGGTAAGCTATGCCGGCGGAGAGGGAATCGACACAATCGAAAAGGACGGGCCCGTCATCAACGGATCCGTCCTTTTTAGTGATGATGAAAAAAATTGGTAAGGTTTTGAGAAGGATTTTTGTGGATAAATTTATTTGTGAAGAAGGAGTGTGCCGGTGGCACACGACTGATGAACAAGTAAATTTAGACCAAAAAGACGAGCAAAAGCACCAAGTTATTTTTTTAGGAATCACTTACGTGTTTCACATCATCCTTTACAAGGCCAAGGCGACTCCAGCCGAAGCATACCGCCAATCAGGCCAATAAGACTTGTCCATCAAAGGCATTGGACAATATTTCACGAACAATGTGACTCTCTGTATGTTCAACTGGTACATCAGATCCACGGTAAATGCGTTGCTGTGGATCTTCTTGTACTTGTCCTTCTGCTTCTCTCCGTCCAGAGCATATTTGTTGACAATTGAGCCATATGCATTAAAGTTCAAGACCGGACCCAAAGTAAAGCCCCAGCCCTTACCCAAGGCGCAGCTGTACGTAAGAGGCATAGTAACGCTGACCAAGCGCAACTTGGAAACTCTGGGATCCGCCTTCTCGGGATACGGTCTGACGGATATGTTGCCGGAATCGTCCTTCACCATCGATTCCCGGCCTGTCATCGAAAAGTTTTTCCAAGACAATCCAAGACCGAAGGCGAATGAACTTCTTCTGGTCACGTTATGGGAACCCAACTCAATGTCGGCAAAAATCTCATACGAATTCTGCACGCTGAAATCATACGGTTCAGAAGAATCTGATCTCAGAAAGCCAAAACCGAAATTAGGGGTGTCAAGCCAATAGAATGGAACGTGGTCACGTTTTTTCACCTTGCCGTAAAACGGTATGTCAAAATCCAGTAAACGGTCATTGTGACGAGAAGTTCCCTCATCCTTGACGGCGTCCTTTTTGCCGCAAGCCACGGAGTCAACGCCGGCCACAACGGGCTTGACCGCAAGAGTGTCCGCAACAGTCTGAGCACCAGCAGTAAGCGCACCCAGCAAAATGACCGGGACAATCAATAATATCTTTTTCATAATCTTAAATTTTATCTATGCTTGAATATCACCTTAAGATCCTCCACCGTGGCGGCACCCTCCATATACACCACAGTCACATAATCACCGCCACCAATTCTTTTGACCTGATAGCCGACATATCTGTTCTTGTCCATCCTGCGAGGGAATCTCAGCAAGGCATAGACAAGGCGGCCGCCTTCTGACTCCATGTCCTTTTCCTCTGCTATCATCGAATCATTCCGGATCCAGGCGGCCACTTTTGCGATCTTGCCATCATCAGCGATAAAGCGTACGCTGCGAAAATAGTCCAGATTATAAGGGTTGAGTTTCTTGCCGCTGACTATGGATTCCGTAACAGCCGAGACATCCACCAGCCTCCCGTTGAAAAGGCTGTCTATCTGCAATCCTTTCTGGGCATACACCGGCGGCAAGGCCAGCAGACACAATGCCGCTATCAAAAATACTTTCAGTCTCATCATTTTCCGAATATTTCATTTAACTGTTCATCCACATCCGTCCCGCCGGAGAGAAGGTCAGCAAGGATTTTGTCGACGTCGTTCATTACAACCTCCTTGTCAGTCACCTTCTGCCCTACGACATACGAGACGCAGATGTTTTCCTTATTATAGACACTGATTCCAAGAGTTATGAATATGCCGGCACATACTGCGGCCACAGCGACCCGCAGCCAAACTGTGCTGTTCCGGCGGCTGCCTTGTCGGGAATATTCCTTCGTCTCATTCCGGGAAAGGGACTTGCCGACGGCGAAATACCCCATCACGGCGCGCGCTTCGTCATATTCAGAAGCCTGTCCTTCCGGGGAGGCGAGGAAATCCCTGAGGCTCAGTTCCTCGGCTTCGGAAAGGGTTCCTTCGAAGTACCTGTCGATATGTTCGTCAATCCGTTTCATACTCATTTCTGAATTTGTCCCTTAAAATCTTCCTCGCCCTCGAAATGTGCATCCGGACCGCCGTCTGCCGCATTCCGAGGTCCTTGGCGATGCGTTCGAAAGACTGGCCTTCATATTCGCGCTTCCGGACGATAAGTCTCTGAAGATCGGTCAGTTCGCTGTCGACCGACTCCTCGACTTCGCGGAACAGCAGCTCCTTTTCCATCGCGTCTCCGGCCTCATCCTCAATCTGTCTTCCCTCCAGGTCTACCGTCCGCCGACCCTGAGATTTCCGATACTCGTCAATCTCAATGTTCCGGCCAGTCCTTGAAAGCAGTCCAATCGCCTCTTTCATGCTCCCGATCTTATACTTCCCTCCCCAAAGCCGGCAGAAGGCATCCTGGAGGGTGTCCTCTTTCTTCCATCGCCCACGAAGGGCAAGGAACGCTTCTGTGAGAAAGTCTTCGATCATCGTTTGAACTTTTCACCAATATAAACGAAAACACCGGGATAATGTAACATTGTCCCGGTGTTTTTTTGTCAGTCCGTTGTTTAGTAAGCGTTAAAAAATAAGATGGTAAAGATTTGGCAGTCTTTTCGAGGATAGGGTTCTTTTGGAAGAAGGAGTGTGCCGGTGGCACATGACTGATGAGAAAAGAGCCATAGACCGAAAAGACAATCAAAGATTACCAAGTTATTTTTTAAGGATTACTTAGAAGGAGTAGCAGATTCCGAAGCCGAAGTTGAAGATGCCGTTGCTTCTGACGCCGCCGTCACCGAACATCAGGCGAGGACGGACATCGAGGAAGAACTGGAGCGGGATGTCGAACGTGTACTCAAGGCCAAGGTTGCCGACGAAACCGGCATAGACCACATTGTCCTTGTCATCATTGTCCCAGACGGCAAGTGAAGCTCCCGGGCCGCCATAGAATCCCCATGAACCGTTTGAAGTCCAGTCCGGACGCGCTATCATGAAGTTGTAAACTCCGTCAACGTGGAAATTGTCCGCATCGTAGCCGCCATCGAGACCGAGATCGAACTCCAGGAAGTCCGACTCGCCGCCGACATAATTCTGGTATGCGATGTCAACGCCCCAACCGATACGCACACCCAAGGCCTTCGGCTGTGCGCTCGCGGCGACGGCGAAACCCAAAACGGCCGCAAGAATCAAAACTGTCTTTTTCATAATAAAAAAAATTAAAACAAAACGGAAAACCCGATTATGCAAAATCTATACTAACCCCGAGAAGCCCATGAACGCCATCGCGAGAATCCCGACGGTGATAAGGGCTATCGGAATGCCTCTGAACGGCTTCGGGACGTCATTCAGATCGAGGTGCTCGCGGAGGCCGGCGAACAGGACGAGAGCCATTCCGTAACCAGCGGCCGTCGCGAAGGCATAGACCACCGACTCGCCGAGGTTCAGCATGTGCGAAGGGCCGCCGAAGGCGAACTCCTTCGTGACCACATTGAGAGCCACACCGAGGACGGCGCAGTTCGTGGTGATCAGAGGAAGGTAGATTCCAAGAGCCTGGTAGAGGGAAGGGCTGATCTTCTTCAGCACGATCTCCACCATCTGCACAAGAGCCGCGATCACAAGGATGAAGGCGATGGTCTGGAGGAACTCAAGTCCGAACGCCACCAGAAGATACCGGTTGATCAGATAAGTCACCAAGGTCGAAAGGGTGATCACGAAGCACACCGCCCCGGCCATGCCGGTCGCCGTGGAGATCCTGTTGGAGACACCCAGGAACGGACATGTACCCAGGAACTGGGCGAGCATGACGTTGTTGACGAATATCGCCGAGATTATTATGAGGAAATATTCCATGACTTAGTTCTTTTTAGCGATTTTGTTGAACAGAACCATGAGGTAGCCGAGGGCGAGGAAGGCTCCCGGAGCCATCACGAACACGAGGATCCCGTCTCCCGGAATCAGCTTGAGTCCGAAGACGGAGCCGCTTCCGATGATCTCGCGGACGATTCCCAGAACCGTCAGGGAGAGGGTGAAGCCGCAGCCGATGCCGAGTCCGTCAAGGGCCGAGTCAATGATGCCGTTCTTGTTGGCGAAGGCCTCGGCGCGTCCGAGGACGATGCAGTTCACCACGATCAGCGGGATGAACAGGCCGAGGGTGGCGTACATCGCCGGGGTGTAGGCCTGCATCGCGAACTGGAGGATCGTCACGAAGGCGGCGATGACCACGATGTAAACAGGAATATGCACCTTGTCCGGAACCACCGGAGCGATCGCCGAGATGGCGATGTTCGAGAGGACCAGGACGAAAAGCGTGGCGAGACCCATGCTCAGGCCGTTGATGGCCGATGTGGTGGTCGCCAGCGTAGGACACATGCCCAGAAGCAGTACAAAAGTAGGGTTCTCCTTCAGAAAACCTTTGGTGAAAAGATTCAGTTTCTTGCTGCCCATAGCCTATTCTCCTTTGATTGAATTGAGAGCCTTGACGGCGTTGTCGATTGCCAGAGCATAGGCCCTGGAGGTGATCGTGGAGGCCGTGATGGCATCCACATCGCCGCCGTCCTTCCTGACGGTCAGGCTTTTTGACGCAGGGTCAAAGCCCTTGAACTGGTTCATGAACTTCACGTCGGTGCCACACTTGGCCCCAAGCCCCGGAGTCTCGTTGTGGGACAGGACTGAAGTGTTGTAAACGACTCCGTCGGCCGTGACGCCGACCATCAGGACAAGCGGGCCGCCGAAACCTACCGCGGTGGATTTCACGGCATAGGCTACAGGGACACCGTCCTTGGTGCTGACATAATATTCAGAAGCCTGTCCGCCGACCTCGATGGACTTGGCCTCGGAGAGTTCGCCCCCCTCGGGAAGCACGGCTCCGATGGAAGCCTTGAGGATGTCGGCGTTGGCCTTTGCGATCGGCTCGGCCGTCAGGGCGTACATTCCGCCCAGAAGCGCGGAGCAGACAAGGCTGACGACAGTCAGGCAGACCACCATTGTGGTGAGATTTGATTTTACAGCCATAACCTAAGCCCTCCCGTATTTCTTCTGATGGAACCACCTGTTGAGAAGCGGAACCACCGAGTTCATTATGAGAATAGCGAAGCTCACTCCTTCAGGATAAGAGCCGAAATACCTGATCATCAAGGTGATGAAACCTATCCCGACACCGAAGACGATCCCGCCTTTGGTGCTCATCGGAGAGGTCACGTAGTCGGTGGCCATGAAGCAGGCTCCGAGCAGAAGACCGCCGGTGAGGAGGTTGAAGGCAGGGCCGGTGAACTGAGTGGGATCAACCAGCCAGAAGATGCCGGAAAGCACGGCCACGGTGCCGAGAATCGAAAGGGTGATCCACGGCTTGATGACCTTGCGGGCAAGCAGGTAGATGAATCCGATCAGTATGGCGATGGCGCTTGCCTCTCCGGCGGATCCGCCGATGTTCGCGAAGAGCATCTGTGAGGCGGTGAAGCCGTTCTGCGCGATCAGATCAGCGGCGGAGGCCCCTTTCATGAGCCCTTCGTTGATGATGCCCAGAGGAGTCGCCCCGCTGACCGCGTCAGCCCCGAAAAGACCGCCCGGAATGGACCAGGAAGTCATGTAGGTCGGGAACGAGATGAGCAGGAACACACGGCCCACGAGAGCCGGATTGAAGACATTCTGCCCGAGGCCTCCGAATGTCATCTTGGCGATGCCGATGGCTACCGCGGCGCCGATGAACACAACCCACCACGGTGTAGTGGAAGGCAGGTTGAGGGCCAGCAGGATGCCGGTCACGGCGGCTGACCAGTCGCCGACGGTGGACGGAGCCTTGAGCAGGTATTTAGTGATCAGATACTCCAGCGCCACGCAGGAGATGACGCTGACAGCCAGGACCAGCAGTTCGGCAAGGCCGTAGAACACGACCGAGACCACGACCGCAGGGATCAAGGCGATCACGACATCCCTCATCAGGACCGGTGTCGTGGTCTTTGAATGAAGGTGCGGAGACGGTGAAACCAACAATCTTTCCATATTCTTAAACAGTTTTTGCTTTTGCGGCCTCGGCGGCGGCCTTGGCGGCAGCGGCGCGAGCCTTCATTATTCCCATGACCTGACCCCTTGCGATGCTGATGATGTCCAGCAGCGGGATGTAGGAAGGACAGGTGTACAGACAGCATCCGCACTGGATGCAGTCCTGGGCGGCGTTGGCCTCCAGGGCATCCGTGTCGCCGGCCTTCTCAAGACGGTAGAGCAGGAACGGCTCCAGACCCATAGGGCAGGCGTCCGCACATTTTCCGCAGCGGATGCAATGGCCTTCAGGATGCCTCCTGGTCTGCTCCTCCGTAAGGAAAAGCAGGGCTCCGGTCCCCTTGAGGGTGGCCGCGTCGAGATTGGCGACCGCCTTGCCCATCATAGGACCGCCGCTGATGATCTTGGCGGCATTTTCAGGAACACCTCCGAGATATTCTATGATGTAGCGGAGCGGTGTGCCGACCCGCACAAGCAGGTTCGCCTGCTTCGGGAAGCACTCGCCCGTCACAGTCACAGAGTTGTCGATCAACGGCTTGTTCTTCTGCACGGCATCATAGACAGCGAGAGCCGTGGCGACATTCTGAACCACAGCGCCCACGTCGATCGGCAGTCCGCCGGACTTCACCTGACGGCGCATCACAGCGTCAATCAACTGTTTCTCACCTCCTTCAGGGTATTTCTTCATCAAAGAAAGCACCTCGATGCCCTCGTACTTGGAAGATTTTCCCTTCAATTCTGAAAGCACTTTCTGAATATGCCCGATCGCCTCCGGCTTGTTGTCCTCGATGGCGATGGTGGCCTTGTCAACGCCGAGAGCCTGCTTCAGCAGAGCCGTGCCGACGACCACCTGCTCCCCTTTCTCAAGGAGGGTGCGGAAATCGGACGTGAGGTAAGGCTCGCACTCGCAGCCGTTGATGATCAGCATCTCGCACTTCTTTCCCGGAGGCGGAGCGAGCTTCACGTGCGTCGGGAATGTCGCTCCGCCGAGTCCTACGACTCCGCCGAGACGGATCTTCTCGATGATCGCCTTGCCGTCTTCCGGGATGTCGGTCACGAGAGTCTCCGAGCGGTCGATGCCCTCGGCCCACTCGTCACCCTCCACGGCGATCTCGATGTAAGTCTGGGTGTTGCCGGCAAGGTCCTGACGCGGACCGATCGACTTCACCGTCCCTGAAACGGACGAGTGGATGAAGGCGGACACGAATCCGCCCGGCTCGGCGATCGGCTGGCCGACCTTGACCTTGTCTCCGACCGCGACGACAGGCTTGGCCGGAGCGCCGATGTGCTGGGAGAGGGAAATGTAAACGGTTCCGGGCAGCGGAAGAGCCTCGATGGCGCAACCGCACGAGATCTTGGCGTCATCCGGATGCACTCCTCCGATTGAGAATGTTCTGTTAGCCATTGTTCTGTTCCTCCTTCTTTTCGGCAGCGGCCGCGGCGGCCTCTCTTGCCTTTTTCTGACGTTCCTGAACACGGGCCTTCACGGCGTCCTTGTCCAGAGGCTTAGGGAAGTTCACCCCGACGATCGCGCCGGTAGGACACATCGCCTCGCACTCGCGGCAAAGTTTGCACTTCGCGAAATCGATGTAGGCCACATTGTTCTCGACGGTGATCGCGTCGTGGGTGCAGGTCTTCGCACAGATCCCGCAGCCGATGCAGCCCACGGAGCATGCCTTCTTCACGGCAGGCCCCTTGTCCCTGTTCACGCAGGAGACATAGACCCTCATTCCGCGCGGTCCCTTGGCCCTGAGTTCGATGATGGACTTAGGACAGGCCTTGACGCAGGCTCCGCAGGCGGTGCACTTCTCCTGATCCACGACCGGAAGGCCGGTCTCCGGATCCATCGACAGGGCTCCGAACTGGCAGGCGGCCACGCAGTCTCCGCAGCCGAGGCAGCCGAACGCGCAGCCGGTGTCCCCGGCGTAGAGGGCGGCCTTGACCTTGCAGGAGACCGCACCGTCATATTCATTGATCCTCGGCCTGGCGGCGCAGGTCCCGCCGCAGCGCACCACAGCCACCATCGGCGCCTTCTCCTTGACCTCGTAGCCAAGGATCGCGGCGACCTTCTTCATTGTCCCGTTGCCACCGACCGGACAGTAGTTGTTGTCCAGGTTCGGGGCCTTCACAGCAGCCTCGGCGAACGCATGGCATCCCGCGAAGCCGCAACCGCCGCAGTTCGCCCCGGGCATGACGCTCTCAACCTCCCCGATGCGCGGATCCTCCTCCACCTTGAACTGCTGCGCGACAAGGTAAAGGGCCAGCGCCAGCAGGAGGCCGAGGCCCGTGATGACTACGATGGTCCAGATGATTGTTGTTGTCATAAAGCCAAATAAAAACTATTTAGAAGCTGTTTTGAAATAATTTCTCTCTTCTTACACGGCCTTTCCGGCCATTTTTATCTTTCTCATCGGTCACGTAGCTACGGCTACGCTCCCTCTTCCAAAGCTGAAACTGTCTCGAAAATTCCGTATTATAAAATTCGGGAATCATTTCAAAACAGCTTCTTATTCCGAATATAAAACACATACCCCTGCGCAAGTCTGTCCTTACAGAGATAAAGCATGAGGTAATACACCGCGATCCCCCCGACCGAAGCCAGCCCGCAGACCAGCTCGCCGAGGCCGAATCCCGACAAAGATAACACTAAAATCAGTAATATCACCAAAGGAATCACATAAGAAAGCAGGACAGCCTTCAGACCCATCTTCCGAGCGAGGCAGACCTCCACCTCCTGATCAATTGAATATGTCCGCCCTCCCTGGACCGGCACCTCCACGATCTTCTTCCGGGACTCCGACGCTCCGCAGAGTCCGGCGGCATGGCAGGCGGAGCAGGCCGACTCGGACACGATCTGAACCAAGACCCTGTCTTCTTCGACCGACACAACCTTCCCTTTATGCGAGATCTCCTCCGCCGCCATCCTATTCAATGATTGAGGAAAAAGGATTCTTCAGCTCCGACCAGGAACGCAGCCGCCCCTGGACCTGCCCGACCTTCAGCGGAGCCGAGAACCAGACAGGAATCCTGTTGTCATCGTCCGAGAACCAGCAGAAAAGATCGGAATCCCCGGAGAAGACCTCCCCGGACACCACCTCGAAACTGAATTTCAGGCAGCGGACGGTGCCGACATCCGACACGCGCCGGTTCTCCCTGCCGTGGTAGCGGAAATGAAGGGTATAGACCTCGTCATCGACCGCGAAAGTCATCGGGTAGTCCCCGCCTTCCTGAAGCCGGGCGACATCGACGTTGCGAAGGACATAGTACATCAGCGGGATGTCGCAGGTGCACTCGTCCAGCGGAAGCGTGGCCGAGAACTCCCCCTTCCGGGAATTGCTCAGGGACGCATTTATGTGCTCATCACCCGGAGTGTACACGTAGGAGTAGAGGTTCGTGCAGGTGTACTTCCCCTCCTTCGCGAATCTCGTGAACTTCACGGGACGCATGCCGTCACGGGTGAACCAGGAATCCAGATCCTCCTTGACCCGGAAGAATTTCTCGTAGAACTTCTGCGTCTTGCCGGTCAGGGACGCATGGAAGACCTTCCGTCCGTTAAGGACTGTAGTGTCAAGCTTCAAGGTGGCCTGAGCCACGTCGGCGTTGATGATCCCCCATTTGTAATGAATCGTGAACACCAGTTCCTCGCCGCCCTTGAAAGCCAGATTCTCCTCTTTCAGCCGTTTGACCGGAATGCACTTCCCCTCATCGGAGGCGGAGACCGTCACAGAGGGAATCAGGAATACGGCGGCAAGGACGCCGAGAAGTCTCAACGGGTGGCTCATCAGAATTCAGTGTTATTGTCAAACTCGTCGCCCTCAAGCGAATTCATGGCGGACTCCGTGCGGCCCATCTCCTCGGCCATGCCCACAAGGGAGTCTCCCGGCTCGACGAAGCGGACCTGCTCCGCCTTGAAGAGCATGTCGATGTCGCACACCTCGCCGTTACGGTGCTTGGCGATGATGATCTGGGTCGTCTCCTTCCCGTCAGGAGTCTCTCCAAGCCCCACATAGTCCGGACGGTGGATGAAGATCACCATGTCCGCGTCCTGCTCGATAGAACCGGACTCGCGCAGGTCGCTCAGCTGCGGCTTTCCGCTTCCGCCGGTCCTCTTGACAGCGTCGCGGGACAGCTGCGACAGGGCTATGATCGGGACATCCAGCTCCTTGGCGGTGGCCTTCAGGGTACGGGAGATCGCCGCGACCTCCTGCTCGCGCATTCCGCGCAGCTCGGCCGGACCCTGCATCAGCTGAAGATAGTCCACGATCACGAGCCTGACCCCTTTGGATTTCACCAGCCTCTTGATCTTGGTGCGGAACTCCATCAGAGGGATGCTCGGAGTGTCGTCGATGTAGAGCGGAGCCTTCGAGAGACTCGCAAGCCGGGTCTCCAGCTGCTGCCAGTCCCACGGATCAAGCTTGGACCCTCCCTTGAGCTTGTCCGCCGACAGGCCGGACTCGGTGGTCATGAGCCTCATGACAAGCTGCAAGGCGGACATCTCCAATGAGAACACGGCCACCGGCATGTGGTAGTCCACGGCCGCGTTCCTGGCCAGATTGAGCGCGAAAGCCGTCTTACCGACGGAAGGCCTGGCGGCGAGGATGATGAGATCCGACCTCTGCCACCCCCTTGTGACACGGTCGAGCGACGGGAAACCGGAAGGCACCCCGCTGAGGCCGGACACGTTCTGGTTCTTCTCCACCTCCCTCATCGCCTCGTTGATCACCGAGCCGACTTCCTTGACGTCATTCTTGACGCTGCTCTGAATCGCTCCGTAGATCCTTGACTGCGCCTCGTCTATCAGAAGATCCACGTTCACGGAGTCGTCGTAGGCCTCCTTGAGGATCTGGTAGGAAGCCGTGATAAGCTCCCGCTGGATGTTCTTCTGCTTGAGGATGCGGACGTAGTACTCTATGTGCGCCGCCGCGCCGACCTTCTCGGACAGTCCGGCAAGCGCCACGGGGCCGCCTATGGCCTCAAGATTACCCTTCCCCCGGAGTTTTGTGCTGACAGTCACGATGTCCACCGACACATGCTCGTTCACAAGCTCGGTCATCGCCTCGAAGATCATCCTGTGACGGGGATCGTAGAAGCATGACGCGGTGAGTTCCTCAAGCGCCGTGTCAACGGATGAGGGTTCGATCAGCATGGCTCCAAGGACAGCCTCTTCGACTTCAAGAGCTTGAGGCGGTTTGTTTCCCATCTCAAGCCCAAGTGTGTCAAGATTGACTTGCCCCGCCTTCTTTCTGGTTGTCTTTCCGGGCTGGTCAGGCATATTTTCAGATGTTGGTTGCCGGTCTATTCAAAATCAGGGTTGACGATGATCCTGCCGCAATGCTCGCAGATGATCAGTTTCCTGTTCGAAGCGATGTCCACAATACGCTGCGGAGTGATCGTGTTGAAGCAGCCTCCGCAGGAGTCTCCGTTGTAAACCGAGACGACGGCAAGGTGGTTGTGGACGCTTGTGCGGATGCGGTCGTAGGCGCTCATGGTCCTCGGATCTATCTTCTTCGCGCACTCATCCCTCACGGCGCGGAGCTTCTTCTCCTCCTTCGACGTCGATTCAACGATGTTGGCCAGCTCCTCCTTCTTGGCATTGAGGTCGTCGGTCCTGACGGTGATGTAGTCCTTCAGGGATTCGATGTCCTCCTTCCTCTCCAGGATGGCCGCCTTGGTGTCATTGATGTTCTTCTGGGCGATCTGGCGGAGAAGCCCCTGATTCTCGATCTCCTTGTTGATGGAATCGTACTCGCGGCTGTTGGAGATGTCATTCAGCTGCTGCTGGTACTTCTCAAGCAGGGCGTCGCAGTCCACGATGTTCTGCCTGTTCTCGGCGATCGTCTGGTTGTAGGCGTCGATGACGGCGGAGTCCTGGGCCTGGCGGGCCTTCAGATCGGCTATCTCGTTCTCAAGAGCCTCGACTTCCGCCGGGAGTTCTCCGCGCAGCTGCATGATCTTGTCAATCGCGGAGTCAGCCTCCTGAAGCGCGTAGAGCGTCTTAAGCTTTTCCTCGACGCTGATTTCGGAGTCAGCGAAATTCTTCTGGAGAGAAACGAACGTCTCTCTCTGGTCTATCGGAGTCTCGACTTTCTTGATTTTTTTAGTTGCCATATAGCTATCTGACTAATAATAATATACCGGGTTACTCGTTTCCAGCCTCGCACTGGTACAGATTGCAAAGTTAGGAAAATTTTTCCTTAACAGAGAAAATAATATGTCCACAATCTCCACTTCGCCTTCAAAATGGCCTATGTCCATGACCATAAAATCATTGGCCGTGAAGAAATGATGGTAGGAGATGTCTCCGCAAAGGTACGCCTGGGCACCGGCGTCACGGGCCTTGCCGATCAATGATCCTCCGGAGCCTCCGCACATCGCGACACGGCTCACCGGCACTTCGGGGACGCGCGAGCAGCGGACCATCCTGAGGCCGAACCGCGATTTGACATATTCAATGAATCTTCCGCCCTCCATCGGCTCCGGGAGGTCGCCCACGGCACCAAGGCCGCAGCCCTCGGATTCCTCGTCAAGTACCCGAATATCCGTGAGTTCCAGCCGTCTCGCCATTGCTCCGCTCACACCCTGGAGCACCTTGTCGGCGGTGGTGTGGGCCGCATAGACGGCGACTCCGGCGGCAGCCGCCTTAAGGATCGCCAGCCCTACCGGATCCTCAGGAGAGATCTTCCTTACACCGTTGAAGATCAAGGGATGGTGCGTCACAATCATGTCGGCCCCGCATTCCACTGCCTCATCCACCAGCTCCGGGGTGCAGTCAAAACCGAGCAGGACCCCGCGGACCTCCTGCTCCGGGGAGCCTATGAGGAGTCCGCTATTGTCCCAGCTCTCCTGGACGGAAAGCGGGGCGAAAGACTCGATGACAGCGGTTATGTCCTTGACTTTCATGCCTACAGAGATTTTTTGACCTCGACCAGCTGACGGCGGATCTCCTTGAGGCTGTCCAGAACCTTGACACGGCCGTCCACCGCCTTCCTGTCGGCGGCCAGCTTCTTCGCCGCCCCCTCAAGGGTCATTCCCTGTTCCTTGACAAGCAGGTGGATCTGCTTGAGACAGTCCAGATCCTCCGCCGTGAAAAGGCGGTTGCCCTTGGCGTTCCTCTTCGGCTTGATGTACTTGGGAAACGAGTTGGACCAGAACCTGACGAGGGATGTGTTCTCCCCCAGGATGTCAGCGGCCTCTCCGATGGTGTAGTACAATTTGTCCATATTATTAATCCATTGACTGTCCGGTGTTGACGGACATGAAAAGCATTCTCGTGTAGTCATCCGGAGTGATGGACGCGAAAAGATAGTTCAACGGATCCATCCTCACGGTGTCCCGGATCACCTCATAGTGGAGATGCGGGGCGAACGAGTTGCCGGACATCCCGACCTGGCCGATCCTCTGTCCTCTCGTGATTCTCTGTCCCTTCGAGACACGGATGTTCTCAAGGTGCGCGTAACGGGTAATGTAGCCGTTGCCGTGGTCGATGGCCACCACATTTCCCAAACCTTTGGAGGAGTGCGTGACATCCCTGACGACACCGTCGGCTGCGGCGTTCACCGCCTCGCCCTGCTGGGAAAGCAGGTCAAGGCCTCCGTGGAATGTCCGGACCTTGTAGAACGGGTTGATCCTCTCACCCACGGAAGCGCCCGTCCTCGCATAGTAGAATGTCTCCAGCGGATTGGTCATCGGAGGGAGACCGGCGGCCCCGTCCGAAATCACTTCCATCATCCTTCTGAAATTCGCCTCGACCCTGTCCGAAACCTTTGCCAGAGTGTCCAGTCTCGCCCTTGAATGTTCCACGATCAGCTTGTCCGGGATGGAGTCCACTCCGGACAGCAGACTGTCCGTGTAGACGCCGTCCAGATCCGGGGCGACGGAATTGAACAGGCTACGGTAGATCTCGTCATCCTTGGCTTCCAGACCGCGCAGCACATCCCCCACGAGTTCCTCCCTGCCGGCCAGTTCCCGGTACATCTGCCGGTACATCTGATTCTGTCTCTTGAGCCTGCGTTCCAAGTCCGTGCTGATGACAAACGAAAAGACCACATAATAGACAACCGCAAGCGAGGCCATGACAAGGAAATACTTCGCCGCCTTTCCAAGAACCGCCCACACCAAGTGGGGGTCATTACGGAATTCCTTCCATGTCCTGTCGATCTTGAACTTCGCTCCCATTCCCTGTCCTCCCTGGCTAACGGCGTCTGACACTGAAGGAGCGGTGCGAGGACGACAGACCGGATTCGTCCTCCCTCATCCGGATCATGTCCGAATACTCTGAAACCGGCATCGACAGATCCAGATAGTTGGCCGGATTCACCTTCCGCCCCTTATAGACAACCTCGTAGTGGAGGTGCGGTCCGCTGGAACGCCCGGACTTCCCGCTCTCGGCGATGCAGTCGCCCCTCTTCACCTTCATGCCCTCGATCACCTTGACGGAGTTGAGATGGGCGTAGAGGGTCTTGTAGCCGAAACCGTGGTTTATCGTGACGGAATTGCCGTAGCCGAAGAACTCGAACTTGACGGACTCCACGACCCCGTCGCCTGTGGCATAGACCGGATTGCCGACCTTCATCGCGAAATCGAGTCCCGTGTGCATCCTGGTGCTGCCCGTGAACGGGTCAGAGCGGTAACCGAACCGGCTGGAAAGCCTGTACTTGGACTCGTCAGGCAGGATCGGAGAAATCGTCGGGATGCACGAGGCCATGTCACCGGCCGTCTTGGACACCGAGGCCACCTCGTCGAAGGACTTGCTCTGGACATACGTTTTTCTCATCAGCCTGTCAATCCTCAAAGCGGTGTTCCTGAGTCTGTCGTCCGATTCGAGACCGTCGAGGAACGAGTACCTGTCCACCCCGCCTATTCCCGCCTCGCGGACTCCGGAGGGAATCTCATCCATTCCGAATATGGACCTGTAGATGTCGTCGTCCCTGACCCTGAAAGTCTCCAAAGTCTCCTCGTAACGGTCCAGTTTCGTGTTCATCAGATCGATCCTCGCGTCCCAGCGGGCGTGTTCCGCCTTCAGATACGCGGTCTTGGGCAGATCGAAGCCCAGAACCGAGGTGAAGAGCCAGAAAAAAAGCACCGACATCGCCAGGCTTCCGGCGAACAGCAGCAACTTCTTGAAGACTTTCGACTTCAAGGACTCTTCCTTTATCTCATATAATAAGGTCTCAGGGTTGAGAATATACTTTCCCATAATTTACAAATATACCCTTTTTTGCGATATATCCCGAAAAATGTTATAATTTTGCCAATTCCGTGCCTTCCGGAAAGAAACTTCCGGCGGAGGACGGGAAGATATTCATGAATTAATTGATTTTTAAATATGTACACCTCCAAAGAGATTCGACAGCAATTTTTGGACTTCTTCGCATCCAAGGGACACACGGTCGTGCCGTCCGCACCGATGGTGATCAAGAACGACCCGACGCTGATGTTCACCAACGCGGGCATGAACCAGTTCAAGGACATCTTCCTCGGGAACAGCACGCCGAAGATGAAAAGGGCGACCGATTCCCAGAAATGCCTCAGGGTCAGCGGAAAGCATAACGACCTTGAAGCCGTGGGACACGACGGGAGGCATCACACGATGTTCGAGATGCTGGGCAACTGGAGTTTCGGGGACTATTTCAAGACAGAGGCCATCAGCTGGGCCTGGGAACTGCTGACGGAGGTTTACAGGATCGACAAGTCCAAGCTCTACGCCACGGTGTTCGAAGGCTGCGCCGAGGACGGCACCGCTCTTGACGAGGAGGCCAGGGCGGCCTGGATGAAACTGATGCCGGAGGACCACATCATCCTCGGCAACAGGCACGACAACTTCTGGGAGATGGGCGACACGGGTCCATGCGGTCCTTGCAGCGAGATCCACATCGACCTGCGTCCGGACGAGGAGATCGCCAAGGTTCCCGGAAAGGATCTTGTCAACACGGACAACGACCAGGTCATCGAGATCTGGAACCTCGTGTTCATGCAGTACAACCGCAAGGCGGACGGATCCCTGGAGCCGCTCCCGGCCAAGAACATCGACACCGGAATGGGCTTCGAGAGGCTATGCATGGTGCTTCAGGGCAAGACCAGCAACTACGACACGGACGTGTTCTCCGGGATGATCGGCAGGATCGAGGAACTCTCAGGCCACAAGTACCATGAGAGCGGAAAGACGGAGGTCGCCATGAGGGTCATCGCCGACCACATCAGGGCGATAGCGTTCTCCATCGCCGACGGCCAGCTGCCGTCCAACGTGAAGGCCGGCTACGTGATCCGGAGGATCCTGCGCCGCGCCGTCCGCTACGGCTACACGTTCCTCGGCTTCGACGAACCGTTCCTCTGCTCGCTGGTCCCTCAGCTTGTCGCCGACATGGGAGAGGCCTATCCGGAACTCGGCAGCCAGCGGAAGCTGATCGAGAGCGTGATCCGGGAGGAGGAGATGTCCTTCCTGAGGACTCTCGACCGCGGAATCAGGCTGATGGACGACTACATCGCCAGGAATTCCGCCACCAGGACCATCCCTGGAGAGGACGCTTTCATCCTCTACGACACCTACGGATTCCCGATCGACCTGACGGAACTGATAGCCTCCGAGAAAGGCTACACGGTTGACATGGAGGGCTTCGGGAAGGAACTCCAGAAGCAGAAGGACAGGGCGCGCAACGCCACGGCCAACGAGTTCGGTGACTGGACCGTTTACCACGAGGGCGAGGAGGAGGCCTTCCTCGGCTACGACAGCCTTGAGCTCACAGGAGTCAGGCTCCTCAAGCAGCGCACGGTCAAGCAGAAGAACAAGACGATGTTCCAGCTGGTCTTCGACCGCACGCCGTTCTACGCCGAGATGGGCGGACAGGTCGGCGACACCGGAGTCATCGTCTCGGAGGGCGGAGAGGAGATCAGAATCCTCAACACCGTCAAGGAGAACAACCTCACGATCCACATCGCCGAGAGGATTCCTTCCGACTGCGGGGTCACCTTCACGCTGAAGGTCGACACGGAACGAAGGCTCAGGATCACGGCCAACCACACGGCGACCCACCTTCTGGATTTCGCCCTGCGGGAGGCTCTCGGAACGCACATCGAGCAGAAAGGCTCGTTCGTGGGCCCGGACTATTTCCGTTTCGACTTCTCGCATTTCGCGAAGGTGACGGACGAGGAGCTCAGGAAGGTGGAGCACAGGGTGAACCAGCTGATCCGCGCGGACTACCCTCTGGAGGAGAAGAGGGACGCGACGATGGACGAGGCCAAGGCGATGGGAGCGATCGCTCTCTTCGGCGAGAAGTACGGCGACAGGGTGCGCGTCATCAAGTTCGGTAACTCGATCGAGCTCTGCGGCGGGACCCACGCCAAGTCCACGGGCCGCATCGGGTTCTTCCGGATCGTCTCCGAGTCGGCGATCGCCGCCGGAGTGCGCAGGATCGAGGCCGTGACCGGAGAGGCCGCGGAAAAGATTCTCGATGCCCTCACGGACACCCTCAAGGACATCCGCACGATGCTTGGCAACGCTCCCGACGTGGCGGCGGCGGTGGCGAAACTCTTCAGCGAGAACTCCGACGCGAAGAAGAAGATCGAGGAATACGCCAAGGAGAAGGCCGCGTCGCTGGCGAGGATGCTTTCGGAGAACGCCGAGGAGATCAATGGAATAAAAGTTGTCAGATTCAGCCGGGACGTCGATCCGGCCATGCTCCGCGAGGCGGCGTCGATCCTCCAGAAAGAGGTGGAGAACTTCGCTTTCGCGGCGGCGTTCAGCCACGACGGGAAGCCTCAGCTCGTCCTGATGTACTCCAACGACCTTGTGGCCGCCGGTCACAACGCGGCCAAGGACATCCGGGAGGCCGCCAAGCTCATCCAGGGCGGAGGCGGCGGACAGTCTTCCCTCGCCACGGCCGGAGGAAGGGACCTTGACGGACTCCATGCCGCTCTGGACAAGATGGTCGGGACCGTCACGGCATAGGCGGCGGAGCGGCGTTCAGAGGAATATTCACAGAATATATTCGGGAAAATTTCCATAAAACACATCTTCCGGGATGAAGAAGATCGACAGATTCATACTGACCTCATTCATAGGACCATTCTTCATGATCCTGCTTGTGGTCATCTTCATCCTCATGATGCAGTTCCTGTGGGTTTACATCGACGAGCTGGTCGGGAAGGGCCTGAGCCTCGGCGTCGTGGCGGAATTCCTCTTCTGGGGAAGCTGCACCATGCTGCCGCTGGCACTGCCGCTGGCCACCCTGCTCGCATCGATGATGACCATCGGCAACATGGGCGAGAACAACGAGCTGATCGCCCTGAAGGCCGCCGGAGTGTCCGTCCTGAGGGTGATGCTTCCGATCCTCGCGGCGTCGTTCTTCATCAGCGTCGGGACGTTCTTCGTCATTAACAACCTCGTGCCGGTCTCCTTCAACGAGATCTACACCCTCAGGGACGATCTCGGCAAGACCAAGGACGAGATCAAGATCCCTTCAGGGACATTCTACGACGGGGTTGACGGGTACATCCTCAGGGTCGGGAGCCGGAACGACAGGACGGGCATGATGAACGACGTGATGCTCTACGACCACCACGGAAAAGGCAACACCCGCCTCACGCTCGCGGACTCGGCCATCATGAAGATGTCCAAGGACAAGTCCTACCTGACGTTCCGGATGTACAACGGGACCAACTACCAGGAAACCAACGAGAAGAACTACCGGGACACGTCCCTCCAGCTTCAGAGGATCGACTTTTCCCGGCAGGAGATGGTCATAGCGCTCCAGAACTACGCCTTCCAGAAATCGGACAGCGCCAGGTACGGCGATCAGGTCAAGGCCCTGCCCCTTGAGAGGCTCCGGACGCAGAAAGACTCGCTCGAAAGGCTGAGGGACAGCACAAAGGCGCAGCAGATCTCCGGCACGGCGGCGTCCTTCATCTTCTCGCAGTACAAACAGCTGGACACGGCTTCCTGCGGGATCACGCGGAATTTCAGCGATCCGGATTTTCTGAGCTTCAAGGATGACAGGACTCTGGCAGAGGCTCTTGAAAAGGCCGCGGACAATGCCAGGCAGTTGAAATCGAACCTTGAGAACTACGAGTTCGGGGCGTTCGACTACACCGTCCGCCTCCGTTGGACCGCGCTTGAGTTCCTCCGGCGCTACGGCCAGGCCCTCGCATGCTTCATCATGTTCTTCATCGGGGCGCCGCTCGGAGCCCTGATCCGGAAAGGCGGCATCGGAGTCTCGGCCATCGTCTCCCTGCTGTTCTTCGTTCTCTACTGGATCGTGGACATCACCGGCGTCAAACTGTCCAGGGACGGCAGCATAGGTTCGGTGGCCGGAGCGTTCATGTCCGCCTGGATCCTTCTGCCGATAGGCCTGTTCCTGACGTGGAAGGCTATCCACGACACGGACATCTCGAACCTGGACAGCATGAAGAACCGGTGGAGAAAGACCAAGAGCATGTTGGCAGGAATATTCAGAAAGACAAGGATCGTGTACATGGGTACGCCGGAGTTCGCGGTGGCCCCTTTGAAGGCTCTTCTGGAGCGGAAATACAACGTCGTGGGCGTGGTCACGGTGGCGGACAAGCCGAGCGGCCGGGGACAGAAGGTCAACGAGAGCGCGGTCAAGAAGTTCGCCGCGGAGCATGGGATTCCTGTGCTTCAGCCTGTGAAGCTGAAGGATCCGGAGTTCCTCAGGCGGCTCAAGGCCTTCAAGGCGGACCTTTTCATCGTGGTGGCGTTCAGGATGTTGCCGGAGGAGGTCTGGGGGATGCCGAAACTCGGCACGTTCAACCTGCACGCCGCGCTTCTGCCGCAGTACCGCGGGGCGGCTCCGATCAACTGGGCCGTGATCAACGGGGAGACCAGGACTGGAGCCACGACGTTCATGATCGACAAGGACATCGACACCGGCGGGATCATCCTGCGCCAGGGAATAAACATCTCCGACACGGACTCGGCCGGGGACGTGCATGACAAGCTGATGGAGGTCGGGGCCGAACTGGTCGTACAGACCACCCAGGGCATCATCGAGCGCAATGTGGACACCCGCACCCAGAGGAGTTTCATCCAGGGGTCGGAGGTGCTGAAGCCCGCTCCGAAACTCTCGCGCGAGCTGTGCCACATCGACTGGAACGACTCCACGAAACAGATCTGCAACCTCATCCGCGGTCTGAGTCCGTACCCGACGGCGTTCACCGAACTGGTCAGGGAGGGGTACGGGCCTGTCCAGCTGAAGATATTTTCCGCCGAAAAGGTTGAGACGGTCGCATTTGACGATTCGTCGCTCCGGCAAGCTCTGCGACCGGTCGCAAAGTCCGCCGAGGCGACAGTACAAGGCGCGACCGCTCCGGGCAGAATCCTCACTGACGGCAAGACTTATCTCTACATCACCACCGCCGACGGAGCCGTCTCCCTTGAAGACGTGCAGATGGCCGGCAAGAAGCGGATGGACATCAAGGCCTTCCTCGCCGGATTCCGCGAGCCGGAACTCTACTCCGTGACCGCCGGCACATCCAAGGCCGAGATAGCCAAGACGAAGGCGTGATGAAAGAGGCCGTCATCATCTGCAACGGCGATTTCCCGAGGAAGGAATATCCCCGCGAACTCCTCCGACGGGCGGATGTCATCATCTGCTGCGACGGGGCGCTTGAGGCGTTCCTTAGGAACCGGGACAGGATATTCAAGGACCGCCGGGACCCGGACGCGGTCATCGGCGACATGGACTCCCTTTCCGGGAGGCTGATCAAGGAATATTCCCGCATCGCCGTCAGGGAGGAAGAGCAGGAGACCAACGACCAGACGAAGGCGTTCCGCTACCTGCTTGCCCGCCACCCGGAGGTCCGGACGGTGCACATCCTCGCCGCCACCGGCAAGCGGGAGGCCCACACCGTCGGCAATCTGGGGCTGCTGATGGAATATGCCCGGCTCTACGGCGCAAGCGGCGACCCCGGGGAGGACGGAATCTACGTCGATGCCGTGTCCGACTACTCAACGACCTTCGCGCTGACCGACTCCTGCGAGCTGTTTGTCGGGCAGGGTCGTCCCGTGTCCATATTCAGCCCCGACAACTCCTTGAATATCCGCTCCGAAGGTCTCGTCTGGCAGACCGGCGGCGTCGTCTTCGACAACTGGTGGCAGGCCACCCTGAACCGCGCCTCCTCCGACCTGATCCGCCTCACCTTCTCCCACAAATCCCTCGCCCTCGTGATCCTGGACTGAGAATCTGTTTTGAGAAGCTGTTTTGATTTGTTTGTTTGAAGGGTAAGAGCAAGCTCTTTCCC
>CAVIGZ010000033.1:0-19377 GCA_963642565.1 Bacteroidaceae bacterium
ACCGCTATCTTCCTTGGAAGAAGCGGTCGAACCTGAAGTTTTTCACTCTCAACCCTTCAAACAAACAAATCAAAACAGCTTCTGATTCGCTGCGGATGAGGCAAAACAAAAAAGCCCGCATCGCTGCGGACTTTTTTCGGTTAGTTAGTAGTGTATTACCTTATTTTGAAAGAAGGTCATAGTCGTTAGAGTGTGATTACTCTCACATTTCCGATGACAAAAGTAGTTAAAAAAAACGTTTAAGCAAGACTTTTTCGTGAAAACTTTTAAACGTTTTATGTTGACAACTATCTTTTGCCTTGATTGTCAAGACCTTCCAATAATTCCGGACGGAGGCGTCTTGTGCGCTCCAACGCCTGTTCGTCCTGCCATTCGCAGATCAGTTTCGGATTTCCGCTCAGCAGGACTTCAGGAACCTTCCAGCCTTTGTAGTCCGCCGGCCTGGTGTAAACGGGAGGGGAGAGGAGGCCGTCCTGGAAACTGTCGCTCAGGGCTGAGGTCTCGTCGCTCAGGGCTCCCGGAATCAATCTTACTATTGAGTCGGCCAACAGGGCCGCCGGAATCTCCCCGCCGCTGACAACGTAGTCCCCGACGGAGATCTCACGGGTCACCAGATGCTCGCGGATCCGTTGGTCGATTCCTTTATAATGGCCGCAGAGGAGTATGATGTTCTCTTTAAGGGAGAGTTCGTTTGATATTCCTTGGTTCAGACGCTCGCCGTCAGGGGACATGTAGATGACTTCGTCATATTCCCGCCCGGCCTTCAGCTCGTCTATCATTTTCTCCACAGGCTCGATCATCATGACCATGCCGGCGTCTCCTCCGTAGCAGTAGTCATCCACCGTGGCGCGCGGTCCGAGACCGTACTTCCTGATGTTGTGGACGTGTATCTCGACCAGACCTTTCCTGATCGCCCTTCCCACGATGGAGTGGCCCAGCGGGCTTTCCAGAAGTTCCGGAACGACGGTGAGAATGTCAATTCGCATAGAATATAGAATATATGATTTTCCTTTTTGCAAAAATAGGCTTTTTAATTGTTTTTTTAGGTATATTTGCGGATATGTTGAAACTCTTATAATCAAACTGCTTTATGAGTGAGGATAATGTTCCTGAGGTTGATGTGACCTCAGATGTAGAGGAAGCTCCAAAGGCTCTCGGTGAGAATGCAGAGACTCCTAAGGTTGAGGAAGTGGCTGAGACCGCCATCGGTGATGCCGCCGGGGAAGTTCCGCAGGAGGAGGTTGACGTGAAAGATGCCGCCGCGGAGGCTCCGCAGGAGGCTGCCGAAGTGAACGCCGAAGTCCTGGAATCCCCGCAGGAGGAAGTCGGGGACAGCGGTGAGGAAGCCGTCGGAAGCGAGGAAGGCGGAAAGGTTCCGGTTGATCTGGGACGTCTCACGCTTGCCGAATTGTCGGACATGTTCGACAAGCTTTCTCAGGCTGACGACAGGATGAGGAGGTACAAGGAAGCTGAGGCCATCAAGTCCGCTTTCTATAAGAAGCTCTCAAAGGAGAAGGCCGAGGCCGGCCTGGGAGCGAAGGTCGATGAGCCGTCCTCAAGGGAGGATGTGATCGAGGAGGTGGCTCCTCAGGCTCAGGCCGTGGAGGTCAAGGACAATCCGTTCGAGGCCATGGAGACAGCGTTCAAAGGTGTCTATGCCAACTATAAGAAGGAACGCGCTGAATATAACCGCCAGCAGGATGCCCGGCGGGAAGAGAATTTCGCTCAGAAGCAGACTGTCATCGAGGATCTAAAGAATCTCGTGGAGAAGCAGGAGGATGTGAGCTCCACATTCCCGGCCTTCCGTGAGCTGCAGAACCGCTGGAGGGAGATAGGCCCTGTTCCTGCCACGAAGTTCCGTGACCTGAACGACACCTACCAGTTCTACGTGGAGAAATTCTACGACATGGTGAAGATCAACCGTGATCTGCGCGACCTTGATTTCAGGAAGAATCTTGAGGCCAAGGAGGAATTCTGCCAGGCCGCCGAGAAGCTCTCCGAGAACGATAATGTCGTGGAGGCTTTCCGTGAGCTCCAGAAACTTCACGAGCAGTGGAAGGAGTTCGGCCCTGTGGCAAAGGAGTATCGTGACTCCATCTGGGAGCGCTTCAAGGCCGCCACGGCCGTGATAAACAAGAAATATCAGGCCTACTTCGAGGGACAGAAGGAAAAGCAGCAGGAGAATCTTGCCGAGAAGACCAGGCTCTGCGAGCAGGTCGAGGCCATAGCGGAAAAGGAAGTCAAGTCTTCCAATGAGTGGAACACCCTCTCCACCGCGATCGAGGAGATCCAGAAGACCTGGAGGACCATCGGTTTCGCCACCAGGAAGGAGAACCAGAAGATCTACGACCGCTTCCGCGCCGCCTGTGACAAGTTCTTCACCCGAAAGAGGGAATATTACACTCAGTTCAAGGATTCCATGAACGAGAACATGGAGAAGAAACTTTCCCTGATCGAGCAGGCCGAGGCCTTGAAGGACAGCAAGGAGTGGAAGAAGACCGCCGAGGCGCTGATCGCTCTTCAGAAGCAGTGGAAGGAGATAGGAGCCGTGCCTCGCAAGAAGTCCGAACAGCTTTGGAAGAGGTTCCGCGCCGCCTGTGACGAGTTCTTCAACGAGCGCGACAAGAACGTCAGGCCGGAGAACGACTTCCACGGCAATCTCAAGGCCAAGAAGGCCCTGATAGATGAGATAAATGAATATGTTCTCTCGGGCGATGCCGCTGCTGACCGTGAGGCCGCCCGGGCGTTCGTGGAGAAGTGGCAGGGAATCGGTTTCGTTCCGTTCAAGGAGAAGGATGCCATCCAGGCCGCCTACACCGGGGCCATGCAGGCCAAGTTCCCGGATTTCTCATTGAGGGCTCCGAGACAGGGTGCCGGAAACAGCGGCAGGAGCGCCGGATTCGCCAGGAGGCCGCTCAGCGAGAAGGATCGCCTCGTGCAGCAGTACAACAAGCTCCAGCAGGACATCGACACCTACGAGAACAACATAGGCTTCTTCTCGTCGTCGAAGAACTCCGCTCCTCTTATCCAGAAGATGCAGGAGAGAATCGAAGCCGCGAAGCAGGAGTTGAAGGATCTTGAGGCGAAGATCCGCAAGGCGGAGGAGAGCGAAGAAGAGAAGTAGTCAGGAATGGATAAGAACACAATCACAGGTATTGTCCTGATAGGCTTGCTCCTGTTCGGCTTTACCTTCTACCAGAACAAACAGTACCAGAAACAGGCCGCCTATCAGGCGCAGTTGGATTCCATCGCGCTGGTGAATCAGATCCAGGCAGACTCGACAGCCGCCGCTGAGGCGGCGCGGAGGCTGGTCTCTGACACGGTTTCAGTCGCTCAGGCGGCCGCTCCGGTGAGCATCTACAAGGATTCTCTCCTTGAGGCTGCGCATTCAGGTGAGGCTCAGATCATCACCCTGTCCAACGACAAGTTCGAGGTGGCCTTCACCACCAGGGGAGCACAGCCGTATTCGGTGAGAATCAATGACTACAGCAGCTATGGAGGCGGCGAGCTCTACATCTTCAAGCCGGAGATGAGCCGCTATGACGTTCAGATCTATGCGGGAGAGACGGTCAACACGGCCGACTTCAACTTCACCCTCGCCGAGAGGACCGACACGTCGCTCGCCATGCGTCTGCCGTTCGCCGGTGGCGGGTACATCGAGCAGAGGTACGTGATAGCCGAAGGGTCATATTCAGTGAGGAACTATCTCTCGTTCGTCGGGATGGAGAATGTCATCCCGAAGAATGTGTTCTCTTTTGACGTGGACTATTTCGTGACCATGCCGAGGATGGAGAAGGGCTACAAGAGCGAGGTCCAGTACTCCAAGCTCGACTACTATTTCAGCGGGGAGAAGAAACCTGAGGCCATCGCCAAGGGACGCAGCGCACAGAAACGTGTTGATGCGAGGGTGTCCTGGTTCGCTTTCCAGCAGCAGTTCTTCTCGGCCATCATGAGGGCTCCGCAGGAGTTCGCCTCGGCTGATTTCGCGCTCAACTATTTCCCGGAAGAAGATGAGAACCGCAACCTGATGACCGGTGAGGCCCGTCTTAGGATGGATTTTCAGCCTGGACAGCATGAGACCGTGGTTCCGTTCGAGTTCTACTTCGGTCCAAACCACTTCAAGACCCTCAAGTCCTTCGACCTGAAGTACGAGAAGATCATCCCTCTTGGAGGCTGGCTTGTGGGCTGGTTCACAAGGTTCGTGATCATCCCTCTGTTCGACTTCCTGCACAGGTTCATCTCCAATTTCGGAGTCATCATCCTGTTGATGACCATATTCATCAAGATCGTCGTCTTCCCGTTCGCCTACAAGTCTTATTCCTCCTCGGCCAAGATGCAGGCCATCAAGCCTGAGATTGACAAACTCGGCGAGAAGTATCCGAGGCAGGAGGATGCCCTCAAGAAGCAGCAGGCGCAGATGGATCTCTACAAGAGGGCCGGAATCAGCCCGATGGGCGGCTGTCTGCCGATGCTTCTCCAGTTTCCGATCCTTTGGGCGATGTTCCGTTTCTTCCCGGCCTCCATCGAACTGCGTCAGCAGTCTTTCCTGTGGGCCGACGACCTTAGCGCCTACGACTCCATCATCGATTTCGGGACAAGGGTTCCGCTGATCGGAGACCATCTCTCTTTGTTCGCCCTTCTGATGGCCGTGTCCATGTTCTTCTACTCGAAGATCACGACCGCCTCCCAACCCGGGGCCAATGACCCCCAGATGGCTTCGATGCGCTTCATGAGCGTCTGGATGATGCCGATCATGATGTTCTTCATCTGTAACAGCCTGTCCGCCGGTCTGAGCTACTACTACCTTCTTTCCAACCTCATCACCATGCTTGAGACCTGGGTGATCAGGAAGTGGTTCGTGAACCCGGACGAGATCCGCGCCAGACTGAAAGCCACCGAGGGCAAGAAGATGCCTAAGAGCAAGTGGCAGCAGCGTCTTGAGGAGGCCCAGCGGATGCAGGCCCAGATGCAGAGGGAGCAGCAGAAAGGAAGACGCTGATATGATTGAAGAGAATCTCAATGACATCAGAAAGGAACTGCCATCAGGGGTCAAACTGGTGGCAGTTTCCAAATTCCACCCGTTCACGGACATCCTGACAGCCTATCAGGCCGGCCAGCGCCGCTTCGGGGAGAACCGTCCGCAGGAGTTCGCCGCCAAGGCCCTCCAGCTCCCGCAGGACATAGAATGGCACTTCATCGGCCACCTCCAGACCAATAAGCTGAAGCTGGTGCTTCCGTACGCCTCTTTGGTGGAATCCGTGGATTCCCGTCACCTGCTGGACCTCATAGACAACTGGGCCTCTGTCAATTCCCGGACTGTCAACGTCCTTCTGGAATTCCATCTCGGCGCGGAACTCACCAAAGGCGGCCTGACCGGGCAGGAAATAGAATCCATTCTCGATGAATATGCCGGCGGCAGTTCCTACAGCCATGTCCGCATCCGAGGTCTGATGGGCATGGCGACCCACACCGATGACGACTCGGTCGTGGAGGCCGATTTCGCCCGCATCCAGTCCTTCAAGCAACGTCTGGACACCGCTTATCCGCAACTGACCGATTTTACCGAACTTTCCATCGGCATGTCCCATGACTGGCGTCTTGCCCTTCGTCACGGCGCGACCATCGTCCGCATCGGCACTTCCATCTTCGGTCCTCGGCAGTACTGACCCGTCCTGGGAACCCATATGTGGTCAAAAAAAGCCGGACCATTTGGCCCGGCCTTTCATATCTGCGAAGATACGGATTATTTCGCGATGACGCGTGCCATCTCAAGCACCTTGTTTGAATAACCCCACTCGTTGTCGTACCAGGCGCAAACCTTTACGAAAGTAGGATCGAGCTGGATACCGGCCTTCACGTCGAAGATTGAAGTGCGGGAATCGTTGCGGAAGTCGGTGGACACCAGCGGCTCGTCGGTGTAGCCGAGAACACCCTTGAGCTCGCCCTCGGAAGCGGCCTTCATGGCGGCGCAGATCTCATCGTAGGTGGCCGGAGTGTTGAGCTCGCAGGTCAGGTCAACGAAGGAGACGTCGGATGTAGGAACACGGAGGGACATGCCGGTAAGTTTGCCGTTGAGCTCAGGAAGAACCTTGCCCACAGCCTTGGCGGCACCTGTGGATGAAGGGATGATGTTCTCAAGGATTCCGCGTCCGCCTCTCCAGTCCTTCTTTGAAGGTCCGTCAACGGTCTTCTGGGTGGCGGTGGCGGCGTGAACTGTTGTCATGAGGCCTCTCTTCACACCGAACTTGTCGTTGAGCACCTTGGTGATAGGGGCGAGGCAGTTGGTGGTGCAGGAAGCGTTGGAGATGATGTCCTGTCCTGCGTAGGTCTTGTGGTTTACACCATAGACGAACATAGGTGTGGCGTCCTTTGAAGGAGCTGACATGATGACTTTCTTAGCGCCGGCCTGGATGTGCTTGCGGGCGGTCTCGTCCGTGAGGAAGAAGCCGGTGGACTCTACGACAACGTCAGCATTGACCTCGTTCCACTTGAGGTTTGCCGGATCCATCTCGGCGGTGACACGGATCTTCTTGCCGTTGACAACAAGGTGCCCGTCCTCAACCTTTACGTCGCCCTTGAAGATTCCGTGAACAGAATCATACTTGAGCATGTAAGCAAGATACTCAGGATCGAGAAGGTCATTGATGCCTACAACCTCGATGTCGTTTGAGAAATTCTCGACAGCTGCACGGAAAACCATACGGCCGATACGGCCAAATCCGTTAATACCAAGTTTTACCATTTTATTAGATATTAAATAAGTTGTTAATACTTTCCTTACATAACTAACCGCGCTCCTCTCCTGCAAAAGCGATGCAAAATTATTAAAAAATTGCGGAATTTAATATATTTGTAAGCTAAAATATTAACAGCATGTCTGATGAACTGAACATACTGCTGACAAATGATGATGGCTATCAGGCGGGAGGAATCCATTCTCTGGCTGACATGATGCGTCAATTTGGCAGAGTCACGGCGGTGGCGCCCAAATTCCACCAGTCGGGGATGTCAATGGCGGTCTCGATGGGAGGAAGGGCGATCGCCTACAAGGAACTTCCTGAGGAGAACGGCGTGAGATGGGCTTATCTTGACGCGACTCCTGCAAGCTGCGTGAAATACGGGCTGGACGAGATCTTCTGGCCGGGAAAGCCTGACGTGGTGGTCTGCGGAATCAACCACGGATCGAACGCGGCCACGGCGGCGAATTATTCGGGAACCCTTGGCGCGGCGGAGGAAGCCGCCTTAAACGGAATACCGGGCATCGGAGTCTCGCTTGACACGATGAGTCCGGATGCGGATTTCACGGCGGTGGAGGAATATTTCCCCGGCATATTCAAAAAGCTTATGGATTGCAGGCCGCGGAGGAGAGGCATATTCTACAATGTCAATTTCCCGAACATCCCCGCGTCCCGGATCAAGGGTGTCCGCGTCGGGCATCAGGGGCTGGGGCATTGGGAGAAGGAGTTCAAGCCTTGGGACACGGAGTTTCTCACCAGAAGAGGCATCAGTCCGGAGGCTCTCGGTCACACTTCCTGCCCGAAGGCCGGGGAAGGGGAGCGGCTCTACATGATGGCGGGGGATTTCAAGGATGATTCTCTCCATGATGACAGTCTCGCCGACCATCATCTCCTCGCTGACGGCTACATCTCCATTGTCGCCCACAACATCGACAGTTCCGACATGGACGAGATCGCGCGTCTGGAATCATCGGGGTTCAATAAAGATTTTTAGGAATATCCCCGCAGGACGTTTCCTGCGGCTGCTGAACAAGGAATATGCGCTACTACATCATAGCAGGAGAGGCGTCCGGGGACCTTCATGGCTCAAATCTCATGCGGGGACTCTACGCTGAGGACCCACAGGCGGACATCCGTTTCTGGGGCGGCGGCCTGATGAATGCGGTGTACCATGAGCATCAGAAAGGTACTGGGCTGGTGAAGGACTACAATGACGGGGCCGTCATCGGATTCACCCAGATTCTGTTCCATGCGCGGGCTTTCGCCAAAAGGTTCAAGGACTGCACATCGGACATCCTTCGATGGAAGCCGGACGTGGTGATCCTCATAGACTATCCCGGGTTCAACTTCCGGGTGGCTGAATTCGCCCACAGGGCCGGGTTCAAGGTGTTCTACTACATCGCCCCGAAAGTCTGGGCCTCAAGGGAGAGCCGCGTGAAGAAGCTCAAGGCGTTCGTGGACAAGCTGTTCATCGTGTTCCCGTTCGAGATTCCGTACTTCAGGGGGAAAGGCGTTGACTTCATTTATAAAGGCAATCCGCTGATCGACGCGATAGACAACTCCGATGCCTTCAGGGAGACCCGGGAGGAGTTCCTTGCCGGAACCGGTCTTCCTGACGTGCCGATGATCGCCCTTCTGGCCGGTTCCCGAAACGGGGAGATCAGCTCGATGATGCCTGTTTTCATGGAATTCGCGGACAGGCTGCACGCTCTCCCTGAATATTCCGGCTACCGTTTTGTGGTGGCTGCCGCCCCCGCCCGTTCGGAGGCCGACTACGCCAGGTACATCGGAGGGCGTGAGTATGTCAGCGTGGTCTTCGGCCGGAGCTATGCCGTGATGCGTCATGCGAAGGCCGCCGTGGTGAATTCCGGGACGGCCTCCCTGGAATGCGCCCTGATAGGCACTCCGCAGGTGGTCGCCTACAGGGGGGCGGAAGTCAACTTCTTGATCGCCAAGATGATAATCAAGATTCAGTACGTAAGCCTCGGCAATCTGATCCTTGACAGGATCTGTTTTCGGGAACTTCTGCAGTACTATTTCACGCCGGACAACGTGCTGAACGAGGTCCGCAGGATGATCGAGGACAAGGAGTACCGCTCCACGATGCTCTCCGGCTATCAGGAGATCCGTGACGCTCTCGGAGGAAAGGGCGCTTCCGCCTCCGTTGCAAGGGCGATGATAGAGGAACTGAAGAAATGAAAATGAAAAGAATCGCATTTGCCGCATTGATGATCCTGGCCGGAACCGTGGCGGCGCATTCACAGACGGAACAGCGTCCGCCGGTGGAGATTTATGTCGAGGGCGGGAAGAACCATGTTCAGGGTATCGCCTATGACAGCGAGGCCGGCAGAATGTACTTCTCGTTCACCACCTGTTTCATAAAGACCGATCTTGAAGGCAAGGTGATCGGCTCGGTGGACAGGATCCAGGGCCATCTCGGGGCGATGACATTCAATCCGTCAGACAGGAAGGTCTACGCTTCCCTTGAGTGCAAGGACGATGTCATCGGTGCCGGACTGTCCTCGTTCGCCAAGGGACGCTCGATGTTCTACATCGCCATCATAGATGTGGACAAGGTGACGGAAGTCGGCATGGATTCCGAGGATAATGACGCCTTCAGGATTGTCTGTGTCAGGGACGCCACAAGGGATTACCACATGACCGGTTTCGCCGACAAGGAGTACGGGCATTTCTACGGCTGCTCCGGAATCGACGGGGTGACGATCGCTCCAAAGCTTGGCAGGAAGGGCGGAAAGAGCTGTCTCTATGTGGCTTACGGAATCTACGGCGACAACACCCGCAACGACAACAACCATCAGGTGCTGCTCCGCTACGACATCGGGAGACTGAATGAATATGCCGGGAAGGTCAGGTTCGGAGATTTCTATGCTGAAGGTCCGGCAAAGCCGGTGGACAAGTATTTCATTTACACCGGCAACACGGAATGGGGAGTGCAGAATCTGGCTTACGATCCGGAGACGGGGAATATGCTGATGGCGGTGTACAGGGGACGCAAGAGCATATTCCCGAATTACGACATGTTTGTGTTCGATATTGCCTCGAAGCCGGTGAGAAGGCGGCTCGCCGGGGTGCTTTACGACAGGACGAAGCATGAGGTTGTCGGGACTCCGGACGCTCCGGTGCCTGGTTTTTACTTCAAGTACGGATCTACGGGGTTGTGTCCGGTCGGCGGAGGTCTGTTCTATTTTGCCGAGCCTGGAAAGAACGCGGAGACCGGGAATCAGTACTCCAGGACCCGTCTTTACCGCTGGACAGGGGATCCGGCCGAGCCTTTCGAGAGGCTTTAAGGCCTCTTTCTGAATTTCTCGGATGCATTTTGGAAACACTGTTTGAAGAACTATGAACTGGCTTATCGAAATATTCACGGAACCATCTTATGTTCAGGCGATTCTGGTCTTGTCGCTGGTTTGCGCCGCAGGCCTTCTGTGCAACAGGATAAGGATCAGGGGTGTCAGTTTCGGTGTCACGTTCGTGTTCTTCGCGGGAATCATTGTCGGACACTTCGGACTCCGCATCGATCCCCGCATGCTGGCTCTGGCGCAGAATTTCGGCCTTGTGCTCTTTGTCTTCACCCTTGGTCTGCAGGTCGGTCCGAGTTTTTTCCCTTCGCTGAAGAAAGGAGGCATAAAACTGAATATTCTGGCGTTCGCCGTCCTGGCGGTGGGGACTGCCATGACATTTGGAGTGAGCAGGCTGTCCGGAATATCCCTGCCTGTGGCGACCGGCCTTCTCACGGGTGCTGCGACCAACACCCCCATGCTCGGAGCCGCCCAGCAGACCTTGCTGCAGACAGATCCGGGAGCGGTGGAAGTCTCGAACCGGATGGCCACGGCCTGTGCGGTGGGCTATCCTTTCGGAGTGATCGGCGTGATACTCTGCGTCGCGATCCTCTCGTCAATGTCCCGTAAGAACCGTGTCCCCAAGGACGCGCGCGACAACCAGACTTTCATCACGGAGTTCCGGGTGAGCAATCCGGCCATTTTCGGCAAGACCATCCGTGACATCATGAAGGATGCCCGTGTCCGTCTTGTCGTGTCAAGGGTCTGGAAATATGCCGGCGAAGGCCGTGGACAGGTGATCATACCGGACGGGGACACTGTGCTTGAGCAGGGGGAGCATGTGCTTGTGCTGACACGTGAGACGGATGCCGGGGCGGCCGGGACGCTGTTCGGAGAGAAGGTCGTGAAGGATTGGAACAAGAAGGACATAGACTGGAACCATCTGGACGGGATGCTCGTGTCGCGCCACATTTTCGTGACCAGGACGAGTGTCAACGGAGCCAAACTCGGGGATCTGCATCTGCGCAATGTTTACAGGATCAACATCACGAGGGTCAACCGGGCCGGTATCGACCTGCTTCCGTCCAGGGATCTGAGGCTGCAGATCGGGGACAAGCTGACGATAGTCGGAGAACAGAAGGCTATTGACAGGGTGGCCGGGGTGCTTGGCAATCAGGAGAAGGAACTTCGTAATCCGAACCTGCTGTTCATCTTCATCGGGCTTATGCTCGGACTGGTCCTGGGCAGCCTGCCGATCTCCATTCCGGGGATGGGCGTTCCGATCAGGCTCGGAATCGCCGGCGGGCCGATTCTGATAGGCATCCTGATGGGAGCCTTCGGACCGAGGATCCATCTTACCACGTACACGACGCACAGCGCCAATCTGATGCTCAGGCAGTTCGGCCTGACCGTCTATCTCGCCGGGCTTGGACTCAGTGCCGGGCCGGACTTTTTCGGGACGGTCCTGAGACCGGAAGGCTTGCTGTGGATCGGGATCAGCGTGATTCTGGCCATTGTTCCGGTGCTTCTGGTCGGCTTCATCGCCGCGAAGTTCTGCAAGACGGGCTATTCGGAGAATGTAGGGATGCTGTGCGCCTCGATGGCAAACCCTATCGCCCTTAACTATGCCCTTACAACGGTCGATGACGACGAGCCGTCGGTCGCCTATGCCACAGTCTATCCTGTGGAGATGTTCCTCCGTGTCATCTCCGGCCAGCTGCTGATGCTTCTCTGAATTTCAGAGCAGTATGGATTCACCCCCCCCGGTCGCTTTGCGACAGCCCCTGAGTTGCATGGGGCGTTCTTGTGAAGTCACTTTACGATCTTTGAGCGTATGAACCGGTAGATGTCCGGAAGGATCAGCACCGGCGAGGTGCAGAGCAGGATCCAGCCCCAGTCGGCAAGAGGAAGTGCGGAGACCTCGAAGAAGGGTCCGAAGCAGTTGACGATCAGGAACTGGCCGATCAGTATGATCCCTGCCACCAACAGGCAGCCGTAGCAAGCCGACTCCTTGAACCTCCGGCGGTTGAAGAAGAAGTCGAGGATGTCCTGGATGACGCTCCCGCTGGTCTTGAAGAATCTGGCGTTGAACATGTTCCAGAACTGGAGCAGCACGAACGTCGTGAAGAAGACACCCAGCTCATAGCCGGAAAGATGAGCCTTTGTGTGTGCGGAGAAGGCACCGCTGAAAAGCTGTCCCGCCACGTTCCAGTGAAGAAGGTCCTTGACGGAGCTGATGTCCGTCCGCCACAGGAGCTGCCACAGGAGAGCCATGAAGGCGAAGAAGAAGATTCCCGTAAGGATGATCCGCTTTCCCATCCGGCTGTCTATGATGTGGCTTTTCTGATCCCGCGGCTTCTCGTCCATCACCTTGCGGTCCGGAGGGAGAGAGGCCAGCGCCATTGCCGCGAACGTGTCCATGATCAGGTTGACCCACAGCATCTGCGTGACTGTGAGAGGGGAGTCCAGCCCGATGAACGCTCCAAGCAGCACAATCAGGCAGGCGCAGACGTTGATCGTCATCTGGAACAGGATGAAGCGCTTGATGTTCAGGTACAGGGAACGTCCCCACAGGATGCCTTTATTGATGCTGGAGAACGAGTTGTCGATGATCGTCACGTCGCTGGCTTCCTTCGCCCTTGCCGTGCCGTCTCCCATCGAAAGCCCCACCTGTGCCTTTTTCAGGGCCGGAGCGTCGTTGGTGCCGTCGCCGGTGACCGCCACGACCTCGCCCATCTCCTGAAGCAGGGTGACAAGGCGGACCTTGTCCTCCGGCCGGGCGCGTGAGAGAACCCTAAGTCCCGGAAGGATCTCCTTTTTGAGGTAGTCGTCACTCTTTGAGGCGAATTCGGAGCCTGTGATGGTCAGAGGATCGCTTTCGTCCTCACGGATTATTCCGGACTGGCGGGCGATCTCGGTGGCGGTGAGGACTGTGTCTCCGGTCACCATGATCACCCTGACCCCTGCGTGTCTGGAGCAGGTGTCGATCGCCTCCCGCACATCGTCCCGGATCGGGTCGGCGATGCCGACAATGCCGAAGAAGAGGACTTTGGAGTCTTTCTCGGACATATTCCTTATCGCGAAGCCCAAAGTCCTCATCCCCTTGGACTGCCAGGATGCCAGAGCCGCCGCCACGCTCTCTTTGGACGGGCCGCCCTCCATGATGTCAGAAGTCTCCAGCAGGAGTTCCGGCGCTCCCTTTATGAAGAGATATTCATCTCCTGTCCCATTGTCGATGGCATCGGTGGTCATCCGTTTCCTTTCCGTCGAGAAAGCGATCTGGTCCACAATCCGGTAGGCGCTCCGGCGGGCCGAATAGTCTATTCCCTTGCCATGCAGCCACAGCAGCAGAGCTCCTTCCGTAGGATTTCCGATCGGACGCATCCCGCCCGTGTCGGAGATGTTCAACACCGCCGTCGAGTTCACCGCTATGCAGTCGGCTATGAGATCCTCGCCGACTCCCCAGAACTCCGACTCCACCACACTCATCTTGTTCTCAGTCAGCGTGCCGGTCTTGTCCGTGCAGATGACGGTGGCCGCCCCGAGTGTCTCGCAGGCGTGAAGTTTCCGCACCAGATTCTTTTCCTTGAGCATCTTGCGCATGCTCAGCGCAAGGCTGATGGTCACGCTCATCGGCAACCCCTCCGGCACCGACACGACAATCAGCGTCACGGCGAGCATCAGCGAGCCAAGCGCGGCGCGGAAGATCTCTATGAATGAACATGTCTCCGCGTCATTCGTGAGGAAGAACACGGTCATCCTTCCGATGACGATCAATGCGGCTATGATGTAGCTGGCGTAGGAGATCCACTTGGCGAGTTTGTTCAGCTGGGCGTTCAGAGGAGTCTGCACGTCAGGCTCTTCCTGCAGGATCTTCGCACCTTTCCCTTCTTCGGTCTCCGTGCCGGCCGCCGTGACCCTGAAGGTAGCGCTGCCCTCGATCACCGTAGTGCCGCGCAGCAGGAAGTTCTCCGGGTAGGTGCTTTCCGTTTTTCCGTCCGGCTCTGTTCTTTTTTTAGTGAACGGCTCTCCAGTGAAATTCGACTCGTCGATGGACAGATTCCTGTCGCTGAGCAGGATTCCGTCCGCAGGGATCTCGTCCCCGTTCTCAAGGACGACCACGTCCCCCGGACACACGTCGCTTTTCGGGATCTCATAAGTCTGCGGGAGCGTGTCGCCGGCGTTCCTCAGGCGCAGCACCTTGACAGGCCTCTCGTCCTTCGCCTTGTTCAGGATCTTGAACTCGTTCTCCGCCCTGACCTCGAAGATGAACCCGATCCCGGTGGCGAGAAGTATCGCCACCAGCACTCCCAGCGGCTCGATCAGACATGAGGCGTCCTTTCCTGAATATGCCATCTCGTACCCGGACACTCCCAGCGAAAGCCCCAGCGCCACAAGCAGAATGATGATGATCGGATCCTTGAACTTCCCCAGATAGGCCTTCCAAAGCGGCTCCTTCTCCGCTTCCGGAATGACGTTCCGACCCTTTCCCTCAATTACTTTCTCTGACCCGTCCGTCAGGTACCGCACTTCATCCTTGCCGGAAGTTATTCCGTCGATTTTTTTGCTCATGGCTGATATTGTCGTTGAATTAAGAATCCAAACTTAACTCTTTTATCCAATAACTGCAAATATTTTATCTTGGTAAGAAACATGAAAAAAATAAACAGCGTCAGATTTGTCTTTTGTCCTGTGGGCAGGAATGCGGTGTCAGTCCTGCGTAAAGACAGGACATGGTCTTGATTTTTTGTGTAAAGGGGGTGTAAAATCGACAGATTTTATGTAAGTTTGCAAGGTTGGAGCCGTCTGCGAAGGCACGGAAAGAAAATAGAAAACATTAATATTCATGGATTATGGAACTAAAGGGATCTAAGACCGAGGAGAACCTGCGCACCGCGTTTGCGGGGGAGAGCCAGGCTCACACCAAGTATTTGTATTATGCCTCAAAGGCTGCGAAGGACGGCTATGTGCAGATCGGGAAACTGTTCGAGGAGACGGCGAAGAACGAGAAGGAACACGCCAAGATCTGGTTCAAGCTGCTGCATGACGGCGGTGTGCCTTCGACGGCGGAGAATCTTGCCGACGCGGCTGCGGGAGAGAACTACGAGTGGACCGACATGTACGCCTCCTTTGCGAAGACCGCCAAGGAGGAAGGGTTCGATGAGATCGCTTTCCTTTTCGAGAAGGTCGGAGCGATCGAGAAGACCCACGAGGAGCGTTACAGGAAACTGCTGAAGAACGTTCAGGATGCGGTTGTCTTCTCCCGTGAGGGGGACGTGATCTGGGAGTGCTCCAACTGTGGCCACATCGTGATAGGCAGGAAGGCTCCGGAGGTGTGTCCTGTGTGCAAGCATCCGAGAAGCTATTTCCAGGTAAAGGCTGAAAACTATTAAAATTGAAGAATATGAAAAAGTTGATTGTGGCCGTGGTCGCTGCGGCCATTGTTCCTGTTGCCGCCACGGCTCAGCCTAAACCGGCACAGCCTGAGGCGGAGTACAAATTCACCGTCGTAAAGGAGAATCCTATCACGCCGGTCAAGAACCAGTACCGCTCCGGAACCTGCTGGTGCTTTTCCACCCTCGGATTCCTTGAGTCGGAGGCGATCAGAATCAAGAACATCAAGGACACGACCCTCTACCCGGATTTCTCCGAGATGTTCGTGGTCTCGCATTCCTACAAGGACAGGGCTGTGAAATATGTCCGCACTGACGGCAACATCAATTTCGCGGCAGGCTCCGAGGCTGACGATGTCCTCCATGTGGTTGAGGACTACGGTCTTGTTCCTCAGAACGTGATGCCCGGCCTCCAGCCTCTTCCGGTCCACGGAGAGCTTGACGCCACCACAAAGGCTTATGTGGAGGCCATCGCGAAGAACCCTGACAGGACCCTTTCCACAATCTGGAAGAAAGGCTTCGATGCCATTGTGGACAACTACCTCGGGGTTGCTCCTGAGACCTTTGAATATAACGGCAAGACCTGCACCCCTGCCTCCTACAGGGATGAGATGGGCATCGTCCCGGCCGACTATGTGACCCTCACATCGTTCACCCACCATCCGTTCTACACCTCGTTCATCATGGAACTCTCGGACAACTGGAGGTGGGACTCCGCCTACAACATTCCTCTTGACGAGTTCATGGAGGTCATCTACGGAGCCATCGACAAGGGCTACACCCTTGCCTGGGGGTCTGACGTAAGCGAGAAGGGCTTTACCAGAAACGGCATCGGCGTGCTTCTTGACAATGTGAAGTCAACGGCCGGCTCTGACCAGGAGCGTTGGGTAGGCAAGGCCGGAGAGAAGAAGGAGGATGTGGCCGAGCTTCCTAAGGAGGCCTCTGTGACACAGGAGTCCCGCCAGGAAGGCTTCGACAACAAGACCACCACAGATGACCACGGAATGCAGATCTTCGGAGTGGCCACTGATCAGAACGGCACCAAGTACTTCATGGTAAAGAACTCATGGGGGACCTCAAGCAAGTACGGCGGAATCTGGTACTGCTCCGACTCCTTCGTCCGCGCCAAGTCGATGGACGTTCTCGTCCACAAGGACGCCCTCTCCAAGGACCTGAAGAAGAAACTTGGAATCAAGTAAATGAACCTTATCAGACATATTCCCAACACGATTACCTCTATGAATCTCCTCTGCGGAGTTCTGGGGGTAATCGCTTCTTTGGACGGCAGGCTGGAACAGGGCTTCGCCCTGATGCTTCTCGCCGCTGTCTTTGATTTCTGCGACGGACTGGCCGCAAGGCTTCTGAAGGCATATTCGGAGATAGGGAAGGAGTTGGATTCGCTGGCGGACGATGTAAGTTTCGGGGTGCTGCCCGCAGTGATGCTTTATCAGGTAAGCGGGACGGACATCCTGATCCTGAAATGTTTCCCGCTCGCACTTGCCGCATTTTCCGCCTTGAGGCTCGCAAAGTTCAATCTGGACGAACGTCAGCACGACAGTTTCATGGGGCTTCCCACTCCGGCGGCGGCGATGGTCTGCGGCTCGCTTGCGACCCTGGTGGCCGTCAGGCCGGACTGCTTTCTGGCAGGGTGGTGCGCCGGACCGCTCTTCATCCCGGTTCTTACGCTGGCTCTCTGCTTTCTGCTGGTCAGCGGGATCCCGATGTTCTCGATGAAGTTCGGGGGTGGTAAAAAAGCCTCAAGGCTGGAGGTCTCGAAGAGGATTGTCTTTTTAGTCATCGTGGCGCTGGCGGTCATCATCGCGGTTGCCTGGCGTTTCCATTGGTCGTTCATATTCCTCGTCGGCTTCCTCGGGTACATACTCATCAATCTGGCGATGAACGGTCCGGCCGTCAGGAAGTGAGAATGGCAGACACCGGTAAACACGTCATACTTTATGTCCACGGAATGGGCGGGGGCGGTGACAGCCGCATCCCGTCCATTCTGAAGGATAATCTGGGACCGGATTTCGAGGTCGTGATCAGGACGTATGATTTTGATCCGGAAACGGCTCAAGGGCAGTTGGCGGAATGGGCCGCGGAGGTGTGTCCGGATTTGGTGATAGGGGAGAGCATGGGCGCCACGCACGCCATAGCTCTGAAGGGGTATCCTCATCTTTTCGTGTCCCCGTCGCTGAACGTCCCGCGTTATTTCTCCGCCCTTGCCTGGCTGACTCTGATTCCTGGCGTGACCGCTCTCCTGGACAGAATCTACCGCCCGAAGCCTGGAGACAGACAGAGCCTTCATTTCACCTGTCGTCCTTTGAGAAAATGGAGGAAAGTCTTTGCGGCTGCGATGCGGAACACGCCCCTGTATGGCGGCAAGGACTGTTTTCACGCCTTTTTCGGCACCCGGGACCACTACCGGCGCAGCGGCGTGGTCTCCATCCGCGCGTGGAAAAAATATTTCGGCGACGGCACCTGGACCATCTACGACGGCACCCACTTCATGGAGCAGGAATATGTCCTCTCGCTCCTCATCCCCAAGATCCGCGAGGTTCTGGGAATATAGCCGCCGGCGGCGGCTTTCATGCCGCCTATAGTGTTCTTCCTGGATATTCCTTCAGTCCTGCCTCAAGCGCGTCAAACGCCTTTTCAAGTTCCGGAATCCCAAGGACATAGGCCAGACGGATCTGGTCTGCTCCGATCCCCGGAGTCTTGTAGAAGGATTTCGCAGGAGTCACCATCGTTGTCCGGCCGTCCAGCCTGAAATCCGTAAGCATCCATTTCGCGAATCTCTCCGCGTCGTCCACAGGAATGCGCGCGATGGTGTAGAACGCCCCCATAGGGGTCGGGGAATACACTCCCTCCATTGCGTTGAGCCGGGAGAGAGCATAGTCGCGTCTGGCGACATATTCATTCCTCACTTCCGTGAAATATGACTGCGGGGTGTCAAGCGCTCCGATCGAGGCGATCTGTCCGTAAACGGGAGGGCAGAGACGGGACTGGGCGTATTTCATCGCCGCCTCCATCACGTCCTTGTTGTGCGAGACGATGCATCCGATGCGGCAGCCGCAGAGATTGTAACGCTTTGACACCGAGTCAACGAGGATGACGTTCCCGGACAGCCCTGGGATGTTCATAGCCGAGAAATGCGGTTCGTCCGTGTAGCAGAACTCCCTGTAAACCTCGTCTGAGATCAGGAACAGGTCGTGCTTCCGGGCCACCTCCCCGAGAGCGAGCATCTCCTCTTTGGTGTAGAGGGTTCCGGTCGGATTGCCCGGGTTGCTGATCAGGATCGCTTTCGTGCGGGGTGTCACAAGTCTTTCGAACTCCTCGGCCGGAGGGACTTTGAATCCGCTTTCGATGTCGGTGTGGACGGCTTTCAGGATGATTCCGTTCTCAAAGCAGAACGTGTTGTAGTTCGTGTAGAAAGGCTCGATCACGATGAGTTCGTCCCCCTCGTCGCAGGCGATCTGGAGAGCGAGGTTGACCGCTTCGCTTCCGGCCACGGTGACGATGATCTCCGGGACGGAGACCTCGATTCCGATGCCCCGGTAATATTTCTCCGCCAACCCCTTGCGCAGCTCCGGCAGACCGGCCGAATTGGTGTAGGAGATGTGGTCGAGAGTGTTCGCGCGCACCGCTTCCAGAGCGCAATCCGGGGATTTGATGTCAGGTGCGCCGACGTTGAGGTGATAGACTTTCACGCCGTCTTTTTTTGCCGCGTCGGCGAAAGGCACGAGTTTCCTGATGGCGGAGGCCGGCATCAGACTTGATTTTTTTGATACTTTAACCATCTTGTCAAGGAGTTTCATGTACAACAGTTTCAAAGATAGTAAAGATTTTTTACCTTTGCAGTCTTAGAAGCTGTTTTGATTTGTTTGTTTGAAGGGTTGAGAGTGAAAAACTTCAGGTTCGACCGCTTCTTCCAAGGAAGATAGCGGTGCT
>CAVIGZ010000034.1:0-19337 GCA_963642565.1 Bacteroidaceae bacterium
ATTTTCAACCCTCAAAAGGAGGTGGTCCTTTCGGGAGTGCAAAGGTACAATAAAAACTGGTTAATGCAAATTTTTTTTGCGGTTTTTTTATGTACCTTTGTAGGGATTTTCAGAGGAGGAAAATGAACATAGACTTGTTTTCAGAGATGGTCAGGGATCTGATCCTTGACATGACGAGGTTGTGTTGCCTGGCTTGGGGACTTTCGTCTCCGAGGTGATGCCCTCGACTTTCTCTGACAAGGGCTACACGATCAATCCTCCTTACCGCAGACTGTCTTTCAGACAGCGGTGGGCGGAGGATGACCGGATGCTGGCGGCGTTTTGCTCCGCGGCGGACGGAACTGATCCGGAGACTTCAGGAAGGATCCTGTCAGAGTTCATCTCGGGCCTGAGAAACACTCTTCAGACCAAGAAAATGGTGGTATTCCCGGGGCTTGGGCGTCTGCGCGCCACCAGGGAGAACACTTTTTTCTTTATCGCTGACGAGGATCTGGACATCTATCCTTACGGGGTAGGGCTGGAGCCGGTCTCCCTTAAAACTCACGAAGAGACTCCCGATGAGGTGGCCCAAGGCGTGGCGGAGTTTCGGAAACTGGTGGCGGATGCGATACCTGCCAAGGAATCGGCGGCATCGGTCACCGAGTTTGTCGAAGCGACTGATGGGAAAGGCTCTGTTACCGAAGGATCAGGCTCCGTGGCGGACAAAACCGGTGCCTGTACCGGTGAAAAGGATGCGGAGACTGACAGAACATATGTCCGGGCATATAAGAAAGAGGTGAGGCGCAAGGCGAAGAGCCGTGGTTGGAGACTGGCTCTTGTCATGGTGGCGGGCATCGTGGGTTTGGCGCTGGGGGTTCTCGGGATATTCCTGCTTCTCGCCAACGTCGCCCCGGACTTCATCGATTCCATCCTCTACACCCCGGAGGAACTGAGGATCATAAATTATTAGGGCTATGGAGAAGGTCAACGTCACGGACAACAGGTTCAGCACTGACATAACGATCCCGTGCTACGACACGGACGCTTCGTTCCGCCTGAAGCCGGCCGCATTCATGGATCACGCCCAGGAAATGGCGTATCTGGCCGCGGGCGCCCTGCATTTCGGCTACGAGGATCTTCAGAAGCATCACACCGCATGGGTGCTTTCAAGGATGCGGATTGATTTCCCGAACCTGCCGGCGTGGACGGACGAGACAACCCTCTACACCTGGCACAAAGGTCTTGACGGACTGTTCTTCCTGCGTGACTTCGAACTCAGGAGACAGGGTGACACCGATTTCGCGGACAAGTCAAAGGTGCTGGTGGCGTGCACGTCCTCGTGGGTGGTGATGAATGTGGAGACCAGAAGACTGGTGCGCGGCGACGATGTCCTGAACATGGTCCCGGCGAAGACCATGTGCTCCGACAATGCCATCCTGACCCCTTGCGGGAAGGTGGTGATGCCAAAGAATATACCAGCGGAGGAGGTCGGATGCCACAAGGCGGCGTATTCTGACATCGATGTCCTCGGACACACCAACAACGCCCGCTATGTGGTCTGGGCGATGGACAGCATCGACTACGGCGAAGTGGCCGGAAACCGCGTCAGGAGCATCAGTGTCAACTTCATCAAGGAGACAAAGCCGGGGGAGGTTGTGAGAATGTTCAGAAGCGTCGGGGAGAGTGACGGACACAGGACATATTTTATAGAAGGTAGAATTGAAAACAAACCGTGCTTCTGCGCGCAGATAGATTTTTAGTTAGATATGCGAGATTTGTTTCTTGGGACGGGAATCGCCCATTCGATTCTGGTTTTCGCGGTAGTGGTAGCGACCGGACTGTATCTTGGAAAATTCAAGATCAAAGGTGTTTCCATCGGATCCACCTGGATTCTGTTTGTCGCCATTCTTCTGAGCCATTTCGGCCTCAGGGTCGATCCCACGGTGCTCAGCTTCATGAAGGACTTCGGACTGATCCTGTTCGTGTTCTCGATCGGTCTTCAGGTAGGCCCCGGATTCTTCCATTCGTTCAAGAAGGGAGGTCTGCAACTGAATCTGCTTGCCGTCGTGCTGGTGCTTCTTGCCGTAGGCGTGACGGTCGTGATTCATCTCGTCACCGGGGAGGATCTCAAGACTATGGTCGGCGTGATGTCCGGAGCCGTGACCAACACGCCGGGACTTGGCGCCGCGCAGCAGACAATGGCTGACTCGATGCGGGCCGAAAACTGCCTTGCGTCCGACATCGCTTCCTCAACCTCCGGACTTGCTTCGGCCTATGCGGTGGCCTATCCGTTGGGCGTGTTGCTCGTGATAGGCCTTATCATGCTCTTCAAGGCCATGTTCAAAGTAGATCTTGACAGGGAGAAGGATGAGCTGGACAATGCCGACGGCAACGATGACGTGGCTCGGCGTGTGCACTGCGAGGTAGAGAATCCGGCTATTTTCGGACTCACGATAAAGGAGGCTACAAGGGATCTGGACAATTCCATCGTGATCTCGCGCATTCTCCGGGACGGGGTCGTGTCCATTCCGAAACAGGACACCGTCCTTCAGCAAGGGGACAAGCTTCTGATCGTCACATCCCAGAATAATGTGGACTCCGTCAGGATCACTTTCGGGGAGGAGGTCCCGATGCACCTTCAGGACTGGGAGCAGATCGACACCAAGATGGTCAACAGGAAGATCACCGTCACAAAGTCCTCATTGACAGGAGTCACGCTCCGCACCCTTAACATCAGAGCCAACTACGGTGTCAGTGTCACCCGTGTCATAAGAGCCGGCGTAGGACTTGTGGCGAGACCCAACCTCATTCTCCAGATGGGGGATGTGTTGAGGGTCGTGGGACCTGAGATGGGGATAGCGGAGGTCGCCGGTCTCGTTGGCAACCAGACCTCTACCCTGAACCGCCCGAATCTCATCCCGATTTTCTTCGGAATAGCAGTCGGAGTCATATTCGGCTCCATCCCTATCTCCATCCCGGGCATTCCTCAGCCTATCAAGCTGGGACTCGCCGGCGGCCCGCTCATCATCGCGATCCTGCTCGGCTATTTCGGGCCGAAGTGGAAGATCACGACCTACACGACCCAGAGCGCGAACCTGATGGTCAGGGAGATGGGAATCTCCTTCTTCATGGCCGCCGTCGGCCTGGGAGCCGGACAGAACTTCGTAAGTTCCATTCTGGGCGGAGGTTACTGGTGGATTCTCTATGGCGCTCTCATCACATTCATTCCGGTCTGCACGATCGGACTTGTCGCAAGGTACGTCTGCAAGCTTAACTTCTACCAGATCTGCGGCCTGATCTCAGGCGGCACCACCGACCCGGCAGTCCTGGCATTCACCCAGGGTGCTTACGGAACGGATTATCCTTCCGTGAACTATGCCACCGTCTATCCTTTGTCAATGTTCATGAGGGTGCTTGTGGCCCAGCTGCTGATCCTTTTGGCGATAGCGTGACGTTATGTTTGATCTGACCTACCCGGTTTCTCCGGCTCCGCTCCTGCCGTTGCCTTCGGCCGACAATCCCGGAGACCGCCCGCGTCCGACAGGGGAGATGGTTCCCGTCGTGGAGGAGAACGGCCTTGTCATCGGCCAGGCCACAAGGCAGTCTGTGCACGATGGCTCGAAATTGATGCATCCGGTGATCCATCTTCACATCATCAACCGAGAGGGATGCCTGTACATCCAGAAGCGCTCGATGAAGAAGGATCTTCTTCCTGGGTTGTGGGACACTGCGGTGGGAGGTCACGTGGATTACGGCGAGACGCTGGAGGAGGCGCTTTATAGGGAAGCCTTGGAGGAACTGGGATTCAGAGACTTCAATCCGATATTCCTGAAATCCTACATCTGGGAGTCCGCGCGCGAGAAGGAACTTGTGAATGTCTTCGCCACGGTGGGAGGCTTTGCCCTGAACCCTGACAATGACGAGGTCGCGGAAGGGCGTTACCGGGACATGTCCGAGATTGAGTCGGATCTCGGGAAGGGGCTGTTCACCCCGAATTTTGAGCAGGAATTCAGATCAGTCAAGGACACTTTACTCGCATTATTATGATGGACAATCAAATCGACAAATTCATCAAGGATCAGCTTTCGGTCTGGCCTTTGGCCGCGGAGAATTACCGCAACCTCAAGAAAGCGGAGACCAAGCGTTTTGACGTCGGCGGTCTGGATGTGACCGTGCAGCACAACCCGTGCAGGAAGATCTCTTCCGAGGCTGCGTTGGACAGGAAATCCCTCAACGAGAGGCCATGTTTCCTCTGTCCGGAGAACCGTCCCGTGGAGCAGACGCACATCGAGTTCGAGGGCCGTAAGGGGCGCAAGTACCGTGTCACGCTGAATCCGTACCCGATTTTCCCGTCCCATCTGGTGATCTCAAGTTCCGATCACACTCCCCAGTCGATCTGGCACCGCTACCAGGACCTTCTTGACTTCGTCAGGGAGCATGATGAATATCTCGGATTCTACAACGGCCCGGCAAGCGGTGCCTCGGCGCCGGACCATATGCATTTCCAGGCCTGTCCGCAAGGGCTGATGCCGCTCCAGAACAGAGTGGACGCCTTGTTGGCGGCAGGCGATGGCAAGACCCTCGAATACCTTACGAATGTCAAGGAAGCCAGGCTCTTCCATTTAAATGAATATGCCTTCGGGGTTTTCGTCCTTTGCGGCGGCACGGCCAAGTCCGTGGCGAAGCTTTTCTACCGGCTTCTGGACTGCGCACCAGTCCCTGAGGATTCCGACGAGCCGAAACTCAACCTGTTCGCCTGGACTCATGAGGGGGAGTACCGCTCCATTGTCGTGTTCAGGGAGAAGCACCGTCCGCACAATTATCTTTCGACCGGAGAGGATCATCTGGCGATGAGTCCCGGATGCGCTGATCTGGGCGGGGTGTTCGTGGCTTCGAGGCGAGAGGACTATGACAAGCTTGACTCCGCGCTCCTTACCTCTGTCGTCCGTGAGATCACCGTCAGTGAGGAGACCGAGAAAGGCATCCTCTGGAGACTGACCAGATCCCAGAGCAGGCTGGAGGTCGGCATCATGTCCGGCGGGGAGATCGAGTTCGAGATCATCTCGGACGGGGCCGGTCGGCAGAAAGTGGCGTACTCGCATGGCCGAATCTCCTACAACGGAGCGCTTTACGATGAACTGGTCTTCGAGGCGCAGACCGAGGCCACTATGTTCGCCGAGCCGTCATTCATCCTCTACGGGGTGACCATCGGGGTGGATTTCCATTGGGAGCGCAAGGTGACGCAGAAGTTCGCCGGGACGCTCAAGTTCATCGTGGACGGAGAAAAGGTCACGGCCGTGAACATCGTCGGTGTCGAGGATTATCTACTGAGCGTCATTTCCTCCGAGATGAAGGCTTCCGCAGGATTGGAGTTCCTCAAGGCCCACGCGGTCATCTCCCGGTCCTGGGTCATGGCTCAGGTGGAACACCGCAGGAATCCGTCGCTTAGGCAGGCTGAAACGGCCGAGGTCACTTCGACAGGCTCGGTGTCCAAAGACGATGAGTACATCAAATGGTTCGACCACGACGACCACACCCTCTTCGATGTCTGCGCCGATGACCACTGCCAGCGCTACCAAGGCCTTACGATGGCGGTTGGCGAGACTGTCCGCAAGGCCATAGACCAGACCTGGGGACTCGTGCTCACTTCTGAAGGGCAGATCTGTGACGCCCGCTTCTCAAAATGCTGCGGCGGCCGCATGGAACTCTTCAGCACCTGCTGGGAAGACAGGGACTATCCTTACCTCCGGCCGCTTCCGGACACTCCGGAATGCAAGGAGGGTGGCGACGTGTTCTGCGACACGAAGGACGAGAAGATCCTCTCGCAGGTACTCAACGACTACGATCTGGAGACCAGGGACTTCTACAGATGGACCGTTGAATATTCAAGGGAGGATGTCTCCGACCTTGTCCGCCGCCGCTCCGGGATTGATTTCGGCACAATCAGGGACCTTGTCCCGATAGAGAGGGGGCCTTCCGGGAGACTGAAACGGCTGAAGGTCATCGGCGACAGGAGGACGATGACCATCGGCAAGGAGTTGATCATCCGCCGCTGGCTGTCCGACTCCCACCTGAAGAGTTCCGCCTTTGAGGTGAGATGGGCCGGCGACAAGCTGGTTCTCGACGGAGCCGGATGGGGCCACGGTGTAGGTCTCTGCCAGATCGGCGCCGCTGTGATGGCCAGCCGCGGCTACACGTTCGACCGGATCCTCCTGCACTACTACCCGTCAAGCACGTTGGAAAGAAGATAATATAACATAACCGGCACATAATGAGTAATTTCACCAAACGTAACCCTTGGATGTGGATTCCGACCCTCTACTTTGTGGAGGGCATCCCATATTTTCTGGTCAACAATGTCTCCGTCCTGATGTTCGCCAAGATGGGCGTCCCGAACGGGCAGATGGCGCTTTTCACCTCGCTTCTTTACCTTCCGTGGACGCTCAAGTTCCTCTGGAGTCCGTTCGTGGACATCATCAGGACAAAGAGGTGGTGGATCATCACGATGCAGATCATCATGTCCGTCGCCTTTGTCCTCCAGGCTCTCACGATGCCTCATCCGTCCGCCGAGGCGATCGCGGCGGGAAGCACGCCGATGGGCCTGTTCTCGTTCACGCTCATCCTCTTCGTGTTCGCGGCCTTCGCCTCGGCGACCCACGACATCGCGGCGGACGGCTTCTACATGCTGGCGCAGAGCCAGAGCAGCCAGGCCGCCTTCGTGGGAGTCCGAAGCACGTTCTACAGGCTTGCCAACGTGTTCGGCAACGGTGTGATCGTGGCCGTGGCCGGACTGCTTGAGACCAGGACAGGAAACATTCCGCTGTCATGGCAGCTGACCGTCGGCGGCTCCGGAGTGCTGCTTACGGCCCTGACGCTCTATCACACGTTCGCGATTCCGAGGCCTGAGTCGGATGTCCCTGACGTTAAACCTGACATTCAAGAAGGTTCAGGCGGCAGGGTCGCGGAGATCCTCGCCGGCTTCGGCCGCACCGTCACGACCTATTTCAGGAAACCGGGAGTCTGGCTCGCGATCATATTCATGCTTTGCTACCGTCTTCCGGAGGCTTTCCTCATCAAGATGTGCACCCCGTTCCTCGTGGCGGCCAGAGATGCCGGCGGACTTGGGATGCAGACCGCGGAGGTGGGAGTCGCCTACGGTACGCTCGGTGTGATATTCCTGCTTCTCGGCGGCATCCTCGGAGGGCTTCTCGCTTCCCGCCTGGGTTTGAAAAAGTCCATCTGGATCATGGCTGCGTTCATGACGCTGCCTTGCCTGTCGTTCGTCTATCTCGCTGTGGCGCAGCCTGAAAGCTTTGCCGTCATCTGCACCTGCATCGCCGTCGAGCAGTTCGGCTACGGCTTCGGGTTCACAGCCTACATGCTCTACATGATGTACTTCTCCGAAGGGGAGTTCAAGACCTCGCACTACGCTTTCTGCACCTGCTTCATGGCTCTGAGCATGATGATCCCGGGAATGTTCGCCGGTTTCCTGCAGGAATACCTCGGCTACAGGGGCTTCTTCTGGATGGTGATTGTCTGCTGCGTAGCGACCGTCGCAGTCACCTTCCTTGCGGACCGCAGGATCGATCCTGAATATGGAAAGAAATGATAATCAATGAATATATGAACCAAGTCGTAAGAATATTCTCAGTCCTGCTTTCGGCCGCAGTCCTTTCGGCCACCGCCTGCCCGGCGGCTGAGAAGCAGGTTGTACGCACCGGGATCGAAGTCCTTGAAAGCCGTGGCTTCGAGGGGCTTGTGGGCAGGAATGTCGGACTTGTGACCAATCCGAGCGGAGTGGATCACAACCTCCGCTCCACCATCGACATCCTTCATGAGGCTCCCGGAGTCAATCTCAAGGCGCTTTTCGCTCCCGAGCATGGAGTCCGCGGCGATGCCTACGCCGGTTCCCACGTGGAGGATTTCAAGGACGCCAGAACCGGAATCCCGGTCTATTCCGTCTATGGGGCCAACCGCAAGCCAAGCAAGGAGATGCTGGGGGGGCTGGATGTTGTCGTCTATGACATCCAGGATGTCGGGAGCCGCTCCTACACGTTCATCAGCACCCTCGGCCTGGTGATGAGGGCCTGCGCCGAGAACAACATCGAAGTGATGGTTCTTGACAGGCCTAACCCGTTGGGCGGCAACAAGGTGGAGGGGTGTCTGGTCGAGCCGGGCTTCCACTCTTTCGTCAGCGAGTTCAAGATCCCTTACATCTATGGCCTCACGGTCGGCGAGCTTGCCATCCTCCTGAACGAGGAAGGCCTTAACCGCGGCGAGAAAGGGAATGAGGCTCCGCTGAAATGCAGGCTTTCCGTCATCCCGATGGAAGGGTGGCACAGGAATATGCTCTATCAGGACACGGACCTCCCTTGGGTTCTTCCGTCTCCGAACATTCCTTACCCCCAGTCCGCCGTGAACTATCCGTCCTCAGGCATCGCCGGCGAGTTTCAGGGGTACCTCAACATCGGCATCGGCTACACCCTTCCGTTCGAGGTCTTCGCCGCGGAGTGGATTGACGCCGACGCCTTGAAGGCCCGTCTGGACAGTTACGACCTTCCCGGAGTGGCTTTCAGGACAATTCACTTCAAGCCGTTCTCGGGCAGTCTCAAGGGAAAGCTCATCCACGGAGTCCAGTTCCACTACACGGACTATGAGGCGGCCTGCTGCACTCTCACCCAGTTCTATGTGATGCAGGCGGTGAACGAGCTTTATCCTGACAGGAATCCGTTCGCCCTTTCGGGCGGACGCAACAGCATGTTCGACAAGGTCTGCGGTACGGATTATGTGAGGACGACATTTGCGGGGCGCCTCAAGGTGGAGGACATCGCGGACTATTGGTCCAAGGATGTCGAGGCGTTCAGGAACCTTTCCCGAAAGTATTGGTTATATAATTAACTGTCAATGGACAAGCTTCGCTCTTTATTTGAAACTTACACCGGCCGGAAGGTCAGGGAGTCGGAGGAACTGAACTCTTCCGGAAGCAACAGGAGGTATTTCCGGCTTAGGGGCGGGGATGTCTCGATCATAGGGGTCATCGGGACCAGCCGGGAGGAGAACAACGCATTCATCAGCCTCAGCTCGCATTTCCTCGGGAAGGGAATAAAGGTTCCCAAGGTGTTCGCCGTCAGTGAGGACGGGATGCGCTACATTCAGGAGGACCTCGGAGATGACCAGCTCTACAAGGTGGTCACCCAGGGACGCGAAAGCGGTGAGTACAGTTCCTTCGAGTGCCGGATTCTGTGCCGCGCGATGGAGATGCTCCCGAAAATGCAGTTCAAGGGGGCCGAAGGGCTGGACTGGTCGGTCTGCTATCCTGAACCCGAGTTCAACGAGCGGATGATCCTCTTTGATCTGAACTATTTCAAGTACTGCTTCCTGAAGGCTACAGGTCTGGAATTCAACGAAGTGAGGCTTCAGGATGATTTCGAGAGACTTAAGGCCGATCTCATGTGTGACATGGGTGACACTTTCATGTACAGGGACTTTCAGGCAAGAAACGTGATGATGAAGGACGGAGAGCCGTACTTCATTGATTTTCAAGGAGGACGGCGAGGTCCTATTTACTATGACGTAGCGTCTTTCGTCTGGCAGGCCCGTTCGCGCTACCCCGAGAACCTGCGCAAGGAGATGGTGCAGACCTATCTGCGCGCGCTGAAAGGCTACACGGATGTGGACGAGGCGCATTTTGGCGAAAGACTCAGGCTGTTCATCCTGTTCAGAACTCTCCAGGTGCTCGGGGCGTACGGTTTCAGGGGTTATTTCGAGAAGAAACCGCATTTCCTCGCGAGCGTCCCTTACGCCTTGGGCAACTTGCGGCGCCTTCTCCAGAAACCGTTTGCGGACTATCCTTACCTTAACGGGATTCTCACCAAACTCACCACGATGTCCCAGTTCAACAATATCGCTGAGGACAAGCGATTGGAAGTCAGAGTGTTCAGCTTCGCCTACAAGAAGGGGATCCCTGTTGACACGACCGGCAACGGCGGCGGCTACGTCTTTGACTGCCGGGCAATCAACAATCCGGGCAAGTACGAGCATTACCGGCAGTTCACAGGTCTGGACAAGGAAGTCATCAAATTCCTGGAGGACGACGGCGGTGTGGCGAAGTTCCTGGACAATGTTTACGATCTTGTTGACAATCATGTCAAATGCTTTATAGAGAGGAAATTCACCCATCTCCAGGTCTGCTTCGGCTGCACCGGCGGACAGCACCGTTCGGTTTACTGTGCGGAACACCTCGCCCGGCATCTGGCCGACAGGTTCGACATCAAGATCTCAGTTTCCCACAGGGAACTTGACATAGAGAAAATCCTGTAGATGAAGGCGATGATTTTCGCGGCCGGTCTCGGGACGAGGCTCAGGCCGATCACGGACACTTTGCCCAAGGCCCTTGTGCCGATCGCGGGGAAGCCTCTCCTGTACCATGTCGTGTCAAAGCTCAAGGCGGCGGGAATCTCGGACTTCGTGATAAACGTCCACCATCTCGCCGACTCGATCATCGGCTACACGCATGAGCAGAATGATTTCGGCGTCAATGTATGCTTCTCCGACGAGAGGGAGCTTCTGCGTGAGACAGGCGGAGGGATCAAGTTCGCCCGTCCGATGCTGGAAGGCGGTCCGTTTATAGTCCACAATGTTGACATCCTCTCCGATCTTGATGTGGACTGGTTCATCTCGCAGGCCAGACATGACGCTCTTTCAAACATCCTTGTCAGCGACAGGAAGACGCAGAGGTATTTCCTCTTCGACGATGACATGAGGCTGGTCGGCTGGATGAATCTTGCCACAGGGGAGGTCAGAAGCCCTTACGGGGACATTGATCCGGCGAGGTTCCGGAAATATGCCTTCGCGGGCGTTCACTGCGTCTCTGACGGCATATTCAAAGTCTTTGACGAGGATGGCTGGGGCGACCGCTTCTCCATAACGGACTTTTACGTCCGGGAATGTGACAGGCATCCGGTCTATGGGATCGTGCCTCCGGAGCTGCGTCTGATTGACGTAGGGAAGTTCGAGACTCTCTCCGAGGCGGAGGAATTTATAAGAAACACACTTAAAAACAACTGATTCATATTATGGTGAAAAGTAAATTCTGGTCCGAGTTCAAGGACTTTGCGATGAAAGGCAATGTGGTGGATCTGGCTGTCGGTGTTGTTGTCGGCGGCGCTTTCGGCAAGATCGTCACCTCTCTGGTAAACGATGTCATCATGCCGAGCGTCGGTGTGCTGATCGGCGGCTTTGATTTCACCAACCTTAAACTTGTTCTCCACAAGGCTGTGATGGACGGAGCCGAGGTCGTGAAGCCGGCGGTCACGCTGAACTATGGCAATTTCATTCAGGAGACCGTGAACTTCCTCATCATCGCATTCAGCATATTCCTGGCCATCAAGGGACTTGCGAAGTTGCAGAGAAAGAAGGAAGAGGCTCCGGCCGCCCCTGCGGCACCGGCTCCTAAACCTGATGATGTGGTTCTGCTTGAGGAGATCCGGGACCTTCTGAAGAACCGGAAGTGACATTTCTGAATATCCTGAATCCTGTCACCGCCACGGCCACGCTCATCAGCGGGCTGATCAGATTGAAGAAGCAATAGGGCAGGTAGGTCAAGGTCGGCACGCTCAGGATTGTCGCCTGTGTCATTCCACAGCTGCTCCACGGGTAGAGGGGAGAGGTGACGGTCGCGGAATCCTCCACTGCGCGGCTCAGGAGCCTGTTCTCGTAGCCACCTTTCTCATAGATGTCCTTGAACAGGCTGGAGGTCAGGATGATGGCCAGATACTGGTCGGACACGATGCCGTTCAGCGCGGTTCCGGTCGCCACGGTAGAGGTCACGAGGCTTACCCTGCGTCCGGTCATCGGCAGGAGTATCGAGGCCAGATGCCGCAGCATTCCGCTTGCGTTCATGGCCGCCCCGAAGCACATCGCGCAGATGATGAGATAGACGGTGTTCAGCATTCCGAGCATTCCTTTCGACGCCACAAGCTGGTTGACCTCAGGGTTGCCTGTCTCGACGGAAACGGAGTTGTAGATGGCCTCGATCGTGCCGGTGAACATGACCTTGGCCGGAGTCCCTGAACCGGAGACACTCTCGCCGATCTCCCTGATGATGTCCGGTTGGAAGACCAGGGCCGCCGCAGCCGCCAGTACGGTTGACAGGGCGAGGACGATGAGTGCCGGCATCTTGCGGACTATCATTATCGCCGTAATGGCGGGGACAACCATCAGCCACGGGGTGATGTTGAATTTGGCGCCCAGCACGCCGGTATATTCATCAATCAACGCCGCGTCGTCACCGGTGTGCGAAAGGCCGAGGACAAGGAATATGACCAGGGTTATCACGAGGGACGGCACGGTCGTGTACATCAGGTAGCGGATGTGCGTGAACATCGGCACCTTGCTCATCGAGGACGCCAGCACCGTGGTGTCGGACAGGGGAGAGATCTTGTCTCCGAAATACGCTCCCGAGATGATCGCTCCTGCAATCATCCCGTCGCTGAATCCCTCCGCCTTGCCTATCCCCAGAAGCGCGACCCCGATTGTCGCTATGGTGGTCCACGAGCTGCCTGTCATGACGGAGACCAGGGCGCAGATCACGCAGGCGGTCAGCAGGAAGATTTTCGGGCTGATGACCTTGACCCCGTAGTAGATGAATGTCGGCACGATGCCGCTCATCGTCCAGGTTCCGGAGATCGCTCCGATCAGGAACAGGATCACGATCGCCGTGGTGACATCCCCGATGTTGCTTTTGATCGCATCCTCGAAATCCTGCCAGGGCACCTTGAACAGCCACATCGCCAGCCAGATCGCCACTCCGGCGGAGAAAAGCAGGGCGACCTGGCTGGCGCCGAGGATTGCATCGCTGCCGAAGATGCTGATGTTCAGTGCTAAAAGCAGAATTAGGATGAGAATAGGAATCAAGGAGATTCCCACTCTGTACAGGGTGATTCTCTTCATCGCGTCAAGTCCGTTTGTCTCGTCTTCCAAAAACAGGGCGCAAGTTAAATTTTTTTTCGCATTTTTACGCAAGAATTTCCGGGTAAAGGATTTGGTTGGTTGGAAATGAACATTAAAAGATATTGAACAGATGAAAAATTTCAGAATCACTTTGGCCATCGCAGCGGCAGCGGCTGCCATGACCGCATCGTTGTCGTCCTGCTCAAAGCTTGATGATAACACGAATGATGCCTACTGGGGTCCCAACGCCCTTGTCACAGTAAAGACGACCGATTCCGGAGCGAGCTATTTTCAGGTGGATGAGAAGACGACCCTTGAGCCTCAGGGATGGACCAATCCTTACAAGCGTGAGGTAAGGGCGCTGCTCAGGTACTCGGAGACCTCGGAGGCCAGCGACCTCTTCTCCAAGAAGGTGAAGGTCGAGTGGATCGACTCGGTGCGCACGAAGAGCGCCGTGGCCTACGATGACGAGTTCAAGAAGGGGAACAATGTCGCGGTTGCCTTGTATAACGATTGGATCACCTGCTGCGAGGATGGCTATCTCACCATTCACTTCGGCACCTGGTTCGGTCGGGACAGCAAGATCGTCCATTATATGGATCTTGCTGTTGATCCGGAGACGCATGATCTTCACCTCAGGCATGACAATAACGGCGACAACGGCGATGTCGCATGGGGCGAGGGAGTCATCGCCTTCAAGATTGATGACCTGCTCGGGGATGTCAAGGACGGACAGGAACTGACATTGCACTGGAAAAACAGTAACGGGGATGGGTCCGCGAAGGTCAAGTACAGCTCCAGGTTCGCCCTTCAGAAGAAATAATTGATGGGGACACTGCCGGGAGACACGGAGAAGACTCTTGTCGAACAGGCGAGGAATGGTGACCGGACCGCGATGCGGCAGATCTACGACTGCTACTCAAGGTATCTTGCGGCCACCTGTTCCCGTTATCTGTCTGACAGCGGCGATCTGCGGGATGTCCTGCAGGACAGTTTCGTGAAGATCTTCTCGTCTCTTGGCAGGTTCGACTATAGAGGCGAGGGTTCCCTGAAGGCATGGATGCGCCAGATTTCCGTCAACGAGGCATTGAAGCTGCTCCGCAAGCGTAAGAGGACGGACACTGTTGAGTACAAATGGGATCTGCCGGACAAGGAGGAGGAAGAGGATCCGGATGTCGGGACCATACCCCCGGATGTGATCCAGAAGATGATCCGGGCGTTGCCGGAGGGTTACAGGACAGTGTTCAACCTCTATGTCTTCGAGGAGAGGAGCCACAAGGAGATCGCCGGCCTGCTCGGAATCACTGAAAGTACATCGGCCTCGCAGCTTCACAGGGCGAGAGCCATTCTGGCACGGCAGATTAATGAATATAAAAGACTACACGATGGAAGATAACGATTGGCTGAAAAACGTGCGGAATAAGTTGGAAGACTACGGGGAACCCGCTCCGGACGGATTGTGGGAGGACATGGAGTCTTCTCTCCCGCCGGTGAGGAGGGGCGCCGTGATCCTGCGGCCTTTGGCGTGGCGATCCGTCGCTGCCGCCGCGGCGGTCGCGCTGGGCGTTTTCGCCGGCCTTCGTGTCTTTGACTCCGGCCGCGTGGAGCCGCATGACAGTCAGCAGGGGATTCTGGCCTCCGGTCAGCGTTCTTCAGTCATTTCAGACGGGGGGCCGGATTCTTCTGTGGATGTCGTGGAGCCTTCCGGCGAGCCTGTCCTGCTTGCGGACAACCGTGTGTCCGGACGTTCCGTACAGACCGGATCCGCGCGGAACGAAACTCCGGACACGGTCATCAAATCCTCTGAAAATGTGGAACCTCAGGTTCCTGCGGAGCCTTCCGTTATGGACACGGAGGAGAATGCGGTTGTGACTGAGCCTGTGGCTGAACCGGAGAAATCCGCGGAGGAAGTCAAGCCGTCAGTCACTGATTACGGGGATGAGGACTGGTCCGACTATCTTTCAGCCAGCAATGACGACGTGAAGACCGCAGTAGGAGCCGCCGTTCTGGACGTGTCGTTCTCCGGTGCCCCGGCGGGCTTCAGCAACGAGGATCTCTATGATCTCAGGATGTTCTATCACGGTTCCGGCCCGCAGTCGTCCAACGGCCTGATCACGGACGGAGGCGGTTGTCCGGTAGGCGGTTCACAATTCCAGACAAGAGCGCTGGCCACGGCCACCGTCGGGGACGAGGCTCCGACCGCCGTCTCCCGCTCCGATCACAAGCGTCCGGTCAGACTTGCCTTGACCGCAAGCTATCCTGTCTGCAAGACTTTGAGCATGGAGACAGGGTTGGCATATACCACCCTTCGCAGCACTTTCTCCAATGAGCTTGGCGGTACTGTCACTCAAACGGAACAGACATTGAGGTACTTGGGCGTTCCGCTGAACGTCACGGCCTCGGTCTATGGCTCGAAATGGTTCTCTCTCTATCTCAGCGGAGGCGGCATGGCCGAAAAATGCCTGTCCGGCAAGTCCGTCACGACTGACAGGCTTTATGGCGTGAGACAGGGGGACGATGCCAGGAAGAATCTTGATGTCAAGCCGTTGCTTTGGTCGCTGAACGCGTCCGCCGGGCTGCAGGTCAATCTTTCCGGAGACGCCGGACTCTATGTGGAGCCGGGCGTAAGCTACCATTTTGATGACGGGGCCGATGTCCGGACAATCTACAAGGAACGCCCCCTGGACTTCATGCTGACTTTCGGAGTCCGTTTTTCCATGAAGTGACACAGGTCTGATAAAACTTTGACTTGGAGAGACTTGCCTTATGATGGGCGAGTCTCTCCTTTGTTTTCCTCGGACGGATGTCTGATGCGATTGAATTTTTTTGCAGGTCTTCAAGAGAAAATATGCAGGAATGTGGTATAATATTGGAAAATTATACATATATTTGCATCGCTTTTGAATAAATATGCTTTTGCAATGAAAGGTAAACAGGAAAGGCAAAGGATAATCAGGGAGGTTGTGAAGGAGAACCGGGTGTCCAATCAGGAGGAGCTTTCGGCTCTTCTGGCGGAACGTGGACTGAGTGTGGCTCAGGCTACTCTCTCCAGGGATATCCGTGAGCTTCAGATCACCAAGATCCACGACGGCGCCGGCTACCGCTACAGTCTGCCCCGGCCCGGGATGCTGCGTGAGGCGCTTCGCGGGTCAGCCATGTCTTCCGACAGCATCGACAGTCTGGAGTTCTCCGGTTCGATGGCCGTTATCAAGACGCATCCGGGTCATGCCGGGATGATCGCCTCCGTCATCGACGAGGCTCATCTTCCGGGAGTCATGGGAACTTTGGCGGGAGATGACACGATTCTGCTTGTGCTGAGGGAGGGCTTCCCGCACGATGATGTGGTCTCCTCGCTTGTCGTAATATTCAAAGACATTGACAGCAAAAGAGTTAATTAAACAAACGAACTTTACAGAAGATGACGCAGGATGAATTGACTGTTGAGGTCGCTTCGGAGAAGCACCTCATTTACGTCGATGAGATTCTAAGGACGATAGAGGAGGCGGCCAAGGTCAGGGGTACCGGCATCGCGAAGAGAAAGCCGGAATATGTCGCCCAGAAGATCAGGGAGGCCAAGGCCGTGATAGCTCTCAAGGGTGAGAGATTCGCCGGATTCAGCTACATCGAGACCTGGGAGCACAGACAGTACGTGACGACTTCCGGACTGATTGTGCATCCGGATTTCCGTGGCTTGGGGCTTGCCAAGAGGATCAAGGATCTGACTTTCTCGCTGGCGCGCACCCGCTGGCCTCACGCCAAGATCTTCAGCCTCACAAGCGGAGCCGCCGTGATGACGATGAACACCCAGCTCGGCTACAAGCCGGTGACCTTCGCCGAACTCACCGCCGACGAGGCTTTCTGGAAAGGCTGCGAGGGCTGCATCAATGTGGATGTGCTCAAGCGCACCGACAGGAAGTACTGCATCTGCACAGGCATGCTATTCGATCCGGAGGAGCATCTTCCGGCGAAGATTCCTCAGGATGTGCTGGAAAGGATCCGCAGGATCGACGCGGCGGAGAATGACAACAAAAATGATTGATTGATATGGGAAAGAAGAAAGTAGTGGTCGCTTTCAGCGGCGGCCTTGACACATCGTTCACGGTGATGTACCTCGCCAAGGAAAAAGGCTGCGAGGTCTATGCCGCATGCGCCGACACGGGCGGGTTCAGCGCGGAGCAGCTGAAGGACAACGAGAAGCACGCCTACGAACTCGGGGCGAAGGAATATGTCACCCTCGACGTGACCCGGGAATATTACGACAAGAGCCTCCGTTACATGATTTTCGGCAATGTGCTGAGGAACGGGACGTATCCGGTCTCGGTTTCCTCGGAGAGGATATTCCAGGCAATGGCGATCGCCCGCTATGCCAAGTCGATCGGAGCCGACGCCATAGCCCACGGCTCGACGGGGGCGGGCAACGATCAGGTCCGTTTCGACATGACGTTCCTTGTGATGGCTCCCGGAATCGAGATCATCACCCTCACGAGGGACATGGCCCTTACCCGACAGTTCGAGGTCGATTACCTCAATGAACACGGCTTCAAGGCTGATTTCAAGAAACTTAAATATTCCTACAACGTCGGTCTCTGGGGAACTTCCATCTGCGGAGGAGAGATTCTGGATTCCGCTCAGGGTCTTCCGGAGAGCGCATACCTGAAGCAGATCGCCAAGGACGGATCCGAGACCATCGAGATCGAGTTTGAAAAAGGTGAGATCGCCGCGGTCAATGGCGAGAAGTTCGCCGACAAGGTGGCCGCCATCCAGAAGATCGAGTCCATCGCGGCTCCTTACGGAATCGGACGGGACATGCACGTCGGGGACACCATCATCGGCATAAAGGGACGTGTCGGCTTCGAGGCCGCGGCTCCGATGCTGATCATCGCCGCCCACAAGTTCCTGGAGAAGTTCACCCTGAGCAAGTGGCAGCAGTACTGGAAGGACCAGGTCTCCAATTGGTACGGGATGTTCCTGCATGAGAGCCAGTACCTTGAGCCTGTGATGAGGGACATCGAGGCGATGCTTCAGAGCAGCCAGAGGAACGTGACCGGCAAGGTGACGATGGAGCTTCGTCCGTGGTCGTTCTCGACCGTCGGCGTGGATTCCCCGTGCGACCTCGTGAAGACCAAGTTCGGGGAATACGGCGAGATGCAGAAAGGCTGGACCAGCGAGGACGCCAAGGGTTTCATCAAGGTCTCGTCCACTCCGCTGCGCGTTTACTACACCGCCCACAAGGACGAAGGCGAGAGGCTTGAAAAGGAGCTGTAGCCGTAGTTCCCGGTAAATTGAATGAGGAATAATAACGATAATGATTATAAATGAGTATATAAAGGTCGGGATCGTGGGGGCTGCCGGCTACACTGCGGGCGAGCTCCTGCGCATCCTGGCGAATCATCCTGCGGCGAAGGTCGTGTTCGCGCAGAGCGGAAGCCACGCCGGCGAGCCTGTCTGGTCGGCGCATCAGGATCTGCTGGGGGAGACGGACCTGAAGTTCAGCGCCGAAGCTCCGGTGGAGAGCGTCGATGTCATATTCCTTTGCTCCGGCCACGGAAAGTCAAAGGGATTCGTGCATTCCCTGCCGGAAAGTTACAAAGGCGCCATCATCGATCTCAGCAACGACTTCCGCCTGGCTGCTGACGCGGAGGATTTCGTGTACGGTCTCCCGGAGGCGTTCAGAGACAGGATCAAGGGTTCTAAACACATCGCCAACCCCGGATGTTTCGCCACGTCGATCCAGCTGGCGCTTCTGCCGATGGCCAAGGCCGACAGACTGCCTGAGACCCACGTGACCGGAATCACCGGTTCCACGGGCGCCGGCCAGGCCCCGTCAGAGACCACGCATTTCAGCTGGAGAGCGGACAATCTCTCCGTTTACAAGGCGTTCACCCACCAGCACTTGGGCGAGATAGGGGAGACCCTGCACACCCTTGCGCCGAGTTACGGAGGCGAACTGAACTTCGTCCCGGTCCGGGGTGACTTCACAAGAGGAATCCTGGCTTCGGTCTATTTCGACTGCGACCTTTCCGAGGAAGAAGCCGTGGCTCTGTACAAGGATTACTACAAGGACGAGCCTTTCGTCCACGTGACAGACACCAATCCGGATCTCAAGATGGTGGTGAACACGAACAAATGTGTGCTGAATGTCCGCAAGCACGGGCGTAAACTACACGTGATCAGCATTATCGACAATCTTGTGAAAGGAGCCTCCGGCCAGGCGGTCGAGAACATGAACCTCGTCTTCGGCCTTCCGGAAGACGCCGGCCTTCACTTGAAGGGCACCCGGTTTTAGTGATGATGAAAAAATAAGTTGGTAAGGTTTTGTGAAGGATTTTTGCGGATAAATTTGTTTGTGAAGAAGGAGTGTGCCGGTGGCACACGACTGATGAACAAATAAATTCAGACCAAAAAGA
>CAVIGZ010000035.1:0-18589 GCA_963642565.1 Bacteroidaceae bacterium
TACGGCAAAATTATCAAATTTTATGTAAGAAACATGAAAAAAAATAAACTGCGTCGGATTTGTCTTTTATTTTTCGAGAGTATAAAGGTTTCTAAAGAAACGCAAAACATGGGACAAGTTGTCCTCGATTCATTTCCCGAAGAAAGAATTTTGTCCGATATTTGTATGACTGTTCCCCTTGTGTCCATCCCTTGGATTTTACCGGGGACTTGAGAAGTGAAAAAAGACGGATTTATATGAAGATATTGATTGTTGACGACGAGAGGTCCATCAGGAATTCCCTGAAGGAGATTCTCGTGGACGAGGGTTATGATGTCGATGTGGCCGAGGACGGCGCCGCCGCCCTGTCGATGGTGGACAAGGAAAAGTACAATGTGATTTTCTGCGACATCAAGATGCCGGGAATGGACGGTACCGAAGTGCTGGACAGGATGGTCGCCGAGGGGCTTGATTCCGCCATCGTGATGATCACCGGCCACGGGGACATCGACACGGCTGTGGAGTGCATCAAGAAAGGTGCTTTTGACTTCATCCAGAAGCCGTTGGATCTGAACAGGATTCTTATCACGATCAAGAACGCATCGGAGAAGGCGACCATCATCTCGGAGAACAGGACCTTGAAGAAGAAGGTCTATGGCCAGAGGATGATAGGGGAGTCCGAGCCGATCAGGCATGTGCGGGACATCATCTCGAAGGTCGCACCGACCGATGCCCGCGTGCTGATCGTCGGGCCGAACGGATCGGGAAAGGAGCTGGTGGCGAGAAGCCTCCACGAGCAGAGCGCCCGCAGCGCCATGCCTTACATCGAGGTGAACTGCGCCGCCATCCCTTCGGAACTCATAGAGAGCGAACTCTTCGGCCATGAGAAAGGGGCGTTCACATCAGCCATCAGGCAGCACAAGGGAAAGTTCGAGCAGGCTGACGGCGGGACTCTCTTTCTGGACGAGATCGGGGACATGAGCCTCGCGGCCCAGGCCAAGGTGCTGCGTGTCCTTCAGGAAAGGAAGCTTTCGAGGGTCGGCAGCGACAAGGACATCATTGTGGACGTGCGGGTGGTCGCCGCAACGAACAAGAACCTTCAGGACGAGATCGCCAAAGGCAATTTCAGGGAGGATCTCTACCACCGCCTCAGCGTCATCGTGGTGAAGGTCCCTTCGCTGGACGAGAGGAAATCCGACATCCCTATGCTTACTGAATATTTTGTCAGTCAGATCAGTACGGAGTCAGGGATGCCCGTGAAAGAGTTTTCTTCCGAAGCGGTCGGACTGCTTCAGGAGAAATCGTGGACCGGAAACATCAGGGAGCTCCGCAATGTCGTCGAGCGTCTGATGATTCTGGGAGGCAACCCTGTCAGCGGACAGGATGTCAGAGATTACGTGAGTCCGATTCAATAGCCTTTCTCAATGTGGGGTCCACGTTGAGGTACATCTTGTAGAAAGCGTTCTCGCCAAGTCTGGAATAACGTCCGACAAGGGCGCGGAGTTGCGGGATGAGATAGTCTGAGGTCTCGTCCCATTCCTTTTGTGCGCAGGTGATGCCGTCTTTCGAGGAGGCATATTCACGGAAAGCGGAAGGAAGGTCCAGCCTGTCGAGGAACCGGTTGAGTTCCGTGTAGTCGCTGATGCCGGAAAGCGTGCCCCTGTACCTGTCGAACATCTCCGAGGCGAAGCGCATCTGCGTCGCTTTCCTGTTGCAGGCTATGAAGAACTTTGTGGCCCTTGTGGTGTCCAGCGGCACGAACACGTCCGGAATGATGCCGCCTCCGCCATAGACGGTCCTCCCGCCTACGGTCTTGTAGGCCGCCGTGGAGTCAACCTTGATGCTGTCGGCCTCGTACATCTCACCGTCGGCGTAACGCTTGTAGATGTCGTACTGGTAGTCTTTTGAATATGGCTTCTGGATGCAACGTCCGGAAGGAGTGTAGAACCTTGCCACTGTGAGCCGCACTCCGGAACCGTCACTGAAATAGACGGGTTCCTGGACAAGGCCTTTGCCGAATGACCTCCGGCCCATGATGACGCCTCTGTCGTTGTCCTGGATGGCTCCCGCGAAGATCTCGCTGGAGGATGCGGTGGACTCGTTGATCAGGACGGTCAGGGCGATGTCCTGAAGCAGTCCCTTGCCGTCGGCCTTGTAGTCGTCCTTTTTGCGGTGAAGGCCCTGCATGTACACGATTTCGTCCCCTTTTCTGAGGAACATGTTGCTAAGCAGAAGCGCCTGGTCGAAATAGCCTCCGGTGTTGTCCCGCAGGTCGAAGATCAGCCTTCTCATCCCTTCTCCAAGCAATGTCATGCCGGCTTCGTGGAATTCCGTGAACGTGGTCCTTGAGAACTTCGAGAGTTTGATGTAACCGGTCGTGTCGTCAACCATGAACGCCGCGTCCACGCAGTGTACCGGGATCTTTCCTCTGGTGATCTCGAACGGGATGGTCTCCTTGCCCCTGCCGACGGTGACGGTGACCTTCGTCCCTGCCGGGCCTTTCATCCTGCGGACCATGCTGTCCTGCGGGAACCTCACCCCGGCGATGTTCTTGTCCCCGACCTTGAGAATCCTGTCGCCCTGCTGCAGGCCGACCTTCTCGGACGGTCCGCCCGGGATGACCTCCAGCACGATTGCGGTGTCGTTGGGAACGTTGAACTGGATTCCGATGCCGTCAAAATTGCCGGCGAGATCTGTCTCGGCCTCGGTCAGCTCGACCGGAGGCATGTAAACAGAATGAGGATCAAGCTCGGCCAGGGCGGCTGTGATCGCGGCGTCGGTGACTTCCCCGACATTGATGGTGTCAACGTAATTCCTGTCGATCTGGTCAAGAATGAGATTCAGCTTGCGCCACGCTCCGTTCTGTATGCGGAGCATGTTCCTTTTCTGCATGAACGAGTTGTAGGTCAGCACCATCAGGGCTCCCGCCACTATTCCGAGAACAGCTGTCCAGATTGAAGAGAACCTTTTCATCCTAATCTATTTTCTCAACTTCTATTCCCGCCTTGCGGAGCAGATCCACTCCGTCAGTGAGGCGGTACTCATCCTTATAGACAACCCTCCTGATTCCGGCCTGGATGATCAGTTTGGAGCATTCGATGCACGGTGAGGCGGTCACATAAAGGGTCGCACCGAGACTGCTGTTCCCTGACTTGGCGACTTTGGTGATGGCGTTGGCCTCCGCATGGAGGACGTAGGGCTTGGTGGCTCCGTTCTCGTCCTCGCAGAGGTTCTCGAAGCCAGAGGGTGTTCCGTTGTAGCCGTCCGAGATGATCATTCTGTCCTTGACCAGAATCGCTCCCACCTGACGTCGTTTGCAGTAGGAGTTCTTGGCCCAGATCTCGGCCATCTCAAGGTACCGTTGGTCGAATTTTTCCATTATTTGTTTCTTTGGTAGAGGTATCTCTTGATGCTGCGCTTAGGCGTCCTCTCAAAGTCCTCAGGCATGAATTCCAGCTTTTTGATCTGGGCGTAGTTCGGAATCTCCCTGTTGATCTCCGGGAGCTGCGACATCAAGGTCTTCTCAAGGTCCTCGCGGTTCATCCCGTCCAGTTCCCCCTGATGGTAGTCCGGATAGACAAGGGCTGTCAGACCGCCGCCATCCTCGATCACAAGCGAGTCAACGACGTAGGCGAATGAATTGATCACGGATTCCAGTTCCTCGGGGTAGATGTTCTGACCGTTGGGGCCGAGGACCATGCACTTCGACCGTCCCCTGATGTAGAGGTAGCCGTCCTTGTCGATGACACCCATGTCTCCGGTCCTGAGCCAGCCGTCCTCCGTGAAAAGTTCCCTGGTGGCCTCCTCGTTCTTGTAATAGCCCAGGGCGATGTTCGGGCCGTATGTCTGGATCTCGCCCTCGATGTTCTCCGGGTCGGGGGAGTCGATGCGGAGGGACATGTTCACGGCCGCCTTTCCGCAGGAGTACAGCCTTTTCTCGTCGTGGGGGGCGTAGGCTATGATCGGGGCGCACTCGGTCATCCCGTAGCCGACCGTGTACGGGAACGCGATGTCCCAGAAGAACTTCTCGATATCCTTGTTGAAGGCGGCACCGCCCATGATCACCTCGATGAAGTTGCCTCCGAAGGCATTGACAAGCTCTCCGCAGATCCTTTTCTGGATCATCTTGTCGATCACGGGGACCCTCAGCAGGGTCTTGACCCCGCTTTTCTCCACGATTTTCTGTATCTTGGACTTGTAAACCTTCTCGATGATCAGCGGCACCGCGATGATGATGTTCGGTCTGACCTCGGCCAGGGCCTGCATGATGATCTTGGGACTCGGCACCCTGGTAAGGAAATGGACGTGCGCGCCGATCGTCATCTCGAACAGGAACTCGAACATCATCCCGTACATGTGGGCGGACGGAAGCATGGCCACCACGTTGGCGTGGTTGTCCAGTTCCGGAAGCACCGTTCTGGCGAACTGGATGTTCGAGCAGATCGCCCGGTAGGGGATCATCACACCTTTCGAGAATCCTGAGGTCCCGGAGGTGTAGTTGATCATGGCCAGTTCGTTGGGGGAGTCCTTGTAGTAGTTCAGGTCCTCCGGCTCGAAACTGTTGGGATGGCGTTTGCCGAAATATTCGTTCATGTGCTCCCTGGCCTCGGTGATGCGTGGAACCTTGGAGTAGAGAAGCTGGAAGGTGTTGATCCTCACGACCGCGAACAGCCCCGGCATCTCGTCGGCGCTCAGCCCTTCCCAGACAACATCGTCCACGAAAAGGACCTTCGCTCCCGAGTGGTTCACAAGGTAATGAACATTCCCGGGCTTGAACTCGTGGAGGATCGGCACAGGCACGGCCCCGTAGGTCATCGTGGCCAGAAAGCTGACGGCCCAGTTGACCTGGTTGCGCGCGCAGATGGCCACCTTGTCCCCTTTGTGCAGGAAGCATTTCTCAAACGCTATGTGCAGTTTCTCGATGCGTCTTGCGACATCTCTGTAGCAGAGGCTGACACCCTGATAGTTGGACAAGGCGAGCCTGTCCCAGTTTTTCCTGAAACTCTCCTCAAGAAGTTTGTTTACGGATTCAAATTTGAAATTGTCCATAATCGTCATTTAATTTCCGGACTTGAAGGTTCTCTCCTTCCCGTCGTAGCAAACCGCGCTGAACCCTTTGTCAGTTATCTCAATCCTGCTGTCAGGCCGGATCATCCTGTTGCCTTCCCCCTTGACCAGCGGCTCGCCGCCGTGGAACGGGAAGACCATCGTCTGAGCCGATGTCCTGACCACCCAGTACCTTTTTCCGTTCCCTTCCAGAAGTTCCGGAAGGCTTTTTATTGTCTCGTCGGCCGTTATCCCTTTCCATGAAGGGACCTGTTTCCCGTGCAGGTCATAATAGCCGACTGTGTTGTCAGTGTGCAGGAGCATGGCCGTGTAGCCTTTCGCTCCCGTGAAATCGTACACCGCCGGACCTGCCGCAATTTTCTTGCCTGTCTCGGAAGGAAATCCGGAGACAAAGCGTCCGAGCCTGTCAATCAAGAACATCTGCGAGCCGGCCGCGAACAGGTACTGGAGTTTCCCGTTGTTGTAGTAATCGATTTCCCGGACGTAGCCGCGGATTTTCGATTTGAACGGCACTCCCCAGACATCCTTCCCGTTCTCGTCCCGCAGACATATTGACAGATGGCTGTTCTGATAGAGGGTGTTGGTCTTCCCCGTGGCGCTGTTCAGAACCTTGAAAGGTCCCTGCGGCACGCTCACAGTGGTGTCTCTTGCCGAGGACAGGGCCACCGTACCTTTGCTCACCTCGACCCTGTCAAGATTGAAGTCCAGGCTCATCCGTCCGCCTTCGGAGACCACCGACATGGACACCGGCACGAACGCCGCCCCCTTGAGAATATTCCTGATCCCCTTTGCCATCATCGGAGAGAAGTTGGCGTCCAGCAGGTTGGCATCCTCGCTGAGGGAATGGTACATCCATGCGCCGCAGTTCTTCTGAGGCACTATCTCAAGGCCTTCCGACTTAAGTCTGATGGCAAGCGTCTCTTTCAGGAAGTCCGTCTCTGAATATCCCGCCACACAGTCAGCCGCCCCGATGACAATCCACTTCCCGACCAATGCGCAGGAACTTTCGTCTTCGGCTGTGAATATGTTTCCGAAGACCGTGCGGGCATAACCCGCGCAGGACATCGCGCCCACGCTTTCCTTCGTCTGCCTGTTTCCGGGCCTGAGCAGGAGAAGCGGCCTCGGTTTGCCGTCAAAATGCATGTTGATGACAGCTGTTTCCTTGATGTCAAGTGATCTCGCCCATTCCTCCGCGTTTATTCCGTTCTCTTTTTTCTGAGTCTGGAGGAGGGCCTCGTACTTGTCAAGGCGGCTTCTGGAATCAAGGTAGGTCCGGTAGGCCTTGATGTAGGCGGTGATATTGCCGACAGGGATGTCCACAATGAAACTTACATTCCCCGGCACGGCGTCCGCGATTCCGACCGATGACGCTCCGGCATGGCTGAGGACGTTCAGATAGTAGGACGGCTCGTTGCTGTAAAGCAGGGATCCGCGCATTGCGGCTCCTGACTCCGAGACTCTGTTGACACTGAAGGCTGTCCATTCGGAAAGCTCCTTGATGAAAGAGCAGGATCCGCGGTGCCTTCCGGACATGAAGGCGCCCATGATGTTGTCCGTGTAGGCGTTGGAGAAAAAGATCACGTCATCCCCCGTTGCCTCGATTGCCGATGCGATCTCCGCGAATCCCTTCGCCTCCAGAATGCTGTGTCCTTCCTCCAGATGTCTGACGGAGGAGTTTATGATTGTCTGTGAGGGGGAGATGAGCACCAGATTCCCGTTGATCCTGGTCAACAGTCCGGAGGAGTCCGCCGCCGCGAGGAGGTTACTCAGATCCGCGGTGCTGTCCGCGATCGCCTTGCCGGCGTCGATGATCATGAGCGGGGGCATGTCCTTGCTGTAGTGGACCGACATGATGGCCGGCATCTTTTTCAGGCCGCCATGCCGGGTGGCCGCTATCCTGTCAAACTTGTTCGAGGCCAGTTCCCCGAAGACGGCCAGAGAGTCGCCGAGAAGTTCACAGGCGCGTCCGAAGTTCTTGAAGCACATCACGATGGCGGCATCGGACGGCACCGCCTCTACCAGGCGGTGGCTCTCCAGGAACCGTGAGTCCCCGACCGGCTCGGAATGACTCTCTGTCTCCGAATATAACTTCGTCACAGCGAACGCGATTCCTCCGATGAGAATCACCGCCGCGGCGATCAGTATTGCCAATGTCTTTCTGCCCATTGCCTGTGAATATCAAGAAACATTATTGTGCCACGAACAAATAAACGATGTTCCCTGTCTGCCGCGCTGGTGCCGTGCCGGAGGCCGAGAAACGGGAAAGCCTCGCGGCTCTCACGGCGAAGTCCCTCAAGCACCTGTCATCGGAAGACACCTCGTCCTGAACCTTGGCGTTGAGTACTTTCCCGGAAGGATCCACGGTGATGACGACTGTGACATGACCCGCCCCCAGACATCTGTAGGCTGGGATTGAAAGTCTGCTGGCTTTCCTGCCCTCAAGCTCATAGGAGACGACCGACGGCCCTTTGTACGAGGAACTTCTCTGCTCCTCCTTCTTATTCTCGGGCTTGCTTGCCGTGGCGTAGTCCTCGTCGGGCTCGTTGATTTCCGGCCCGTTTTTCAGTTCCCGGGCCAGTTTCTCCGCCTCTTTGTAAAGTTTCTCGGCATCGGTGTTCCGGTCATCTTTCAGAGCCGAGGCGCTTCTGTCCACGGCGACATTCCTTATCGGAACTCCGCCGGCCTCGGCGAGCATCCTGTCAAGCCTTTCACTGACCTCCTCCTTGAGATTCCGCTCGGCCCGCTCCTTCTCGACCGCCTCATGCCTGGAGAAATCCAGCACGAAAGTGTTATCCCTTTTCAAGGCCGACGAGATCTGACAGACAAGCAACACTATGATCACCATCAAGTGGAATATGACGGTGATGTAAAGTCCTGCCTTGTCGTCGCTCCTCATAGCATCAATGAAATTGGACCGATTCCCGATATATTCTATTCAGCCGCCTTCTTCCGCTCCCTCAGCGATTTCTCGATCGTCGCCGCGATGATGTCGATGGCGACTTTGTTGTGGCCGCCCTGAGGAATGATTATGTCAGCGTAGCGTTTGCTCGGCTCGATGAACTGGAGGTACATCGGCTTCACTGTCTTGGTGTACCTCTCGATCACGGTCTCGACCGTTTTCCCTCTTTCGAGGATGTCCCTTGCCATGACCCTCATGAGCCGGTCATCGTCATCGGCGTCCACGAAGATCTTGATGTCCATCTGATCCCGCAGACCCTTGCATGTGAACACCAGGATGCCTTCGACGATGATCACTTCGGCCGGCTCGACTGTCACCGTCTCGGTCTTTGACCTTGAACATGTTATGTAGGAATATACCGGTTGTTCGATGGTTTTCCCGCCTTTCAGGTCCTCCAGCTGGTCGCACAGAAGCTTGAAGTCAATCGCATCCGGATGGTCGAAGTTGATCTGCTGCCGGACCTCCATCGGGAGATGGCTGGAGTCCTTGTAGTAGGAGTCCTGCGGGATCACGACCACCCTTTCCCGGAGTCTCTCGGTTATTGCGTTGACCACCGTCGTTTTCCCTGAACCTGAACCGCCGGCTATTCCAATCACAAGCATATTCGTCTGTCTTTAGAATTCAGCGTTCTTCGGGGTTCTTGGGAACGGGATCACGTCACGGATGTTGGCCATGCCGGTGACGAAGAGCAGCAGCCTCTCGAATCCGAGTCCGAATCCGCTGTGAGGCACTGTTCCGTACCTGCGGGTGTCGATGTACCATTCGAGGTTCTTGCGGCTCATCTTCAGCTCGTCGATTCTCCGCTCCAGTTTCTCAAGGGATGCCTCTCTCTCGGAACCGCCGATGATCTCTCCGATCTTCGGGAACAGCACGTCCATTCCGCGGACTGTCCTTCCGTCCTCGTTCTGCTTCATGTAGAAAGCCTTGATGTCCTTCGGGAAGTCCGTGAGGATCACAGGCTTGCCGAAGTGCTTCTCCACCAGGTAACGTTCGTGTTCGCTCTGGAAATCAGTTCCCCAGTGAACCGGGTACTCGAACTGTACGCCATGCTTCACGGCGTCTTCCAGAATCTCCACGGCCTCCGTGTAGGTCACTCTTTGGAACGCTGTGCCGAGTACGCTCTTGAGTCTTTCGACAAGCCCGTCATCGTACTTGTCGTTGAGGAACTTAAGATCGTCAGCGCAGTTGTCGAGGGCATACTGCACGAGGAATTTCACGAACTCCTCGGCAAGGACCATGTTGTCGTTGATGTCATAGAACGCCATTTCCGGCTCGATCATCCAGAACTCGGCGAGATGTCTTGGAGTGTTGGAGTTCTCCGCCCTGAAAGTCGGACCGAATGTGTAGATCTCTCCCACGGCCGTGGCTCCAAGTTCCCCTTCAAGCTGTCCGCTGACTGTCAAGCTGGTCTTCTTTCCGAAGAAGTCCTTGCTGAAATCCACCTTCCCGTTCTCTTTCTTCGGGACGTTCTCAAGATTGAGTGTCGTCACCTGGAACATGTCTCCGGCACCCTCCGCATCGGATTCTGTGATAAGAGGTGTGTTGAGGTAAACGAACCCCTTGTCGTTGAAGAACTTGTGGATGGCGAACGCCATCGCGTGGCGGATTCTCAACACGGCTCCGAACGTGTTTGTCCTCGGACGGAGGTGCGCTACCGTGCGGAGGTATTCAAGGGAGGTGTTCTTTTTCTGAAGCGGGTACCTTACCGGATCGCATTCGCCGAGTACCTCGATCTCCCTGGCCTGGATCTCCACCGCCTGGCCGCTGCCGACCGACTCGATCAGACTGCCGGTGACACTGATGCTGGCTCCGGTGGTTATCCTGGCGATGAGAGTCTCGTCGAAATTTGCCATGTCGGCCACAATCTGAATGTTATTCACTGTCGAGCCATCGTTCAGAGCGATGAACTTGATCTGCTTGTTGCCTCGTTTGGTCCTGACCCAGCCTTTGGCGAGGACATCCTGTCCCGGAGTCGCCTTGAGAAGGTCTTTCACTTTGCTCCTGGTAATCATGCTCATTTCTTATCTTGATGATAATTTAATTCAATCTCACAAAGATAGCACAAAAATAATGCGGGTCAAAGAATTGCCGACATAAAAAAGTGGGGAGATCTTTTCCGGATCTCCCCACTTTGAATGTGTCCGCGAAGAACGGTTACTTTCCAGTTTTTCTGGCAGCGTACATGATCTTAAGGGCGGAGCAGCGCCGAAGCTCCTGCTTCACGTCCGTGATTATACCCATTCTCGCATCCTCGTCTGCCTTGATGGAGACCTGCATCAACTGGCGGTCAACCTCACTCATGGCGTCACGCTCGGCGGCGATGAAGTCACGGATGTCATTGGTGGTCTTGAAAGAGTCATTCAGCTGGATTCGGGCCTCTGTACCGTACTGCGCCTGATACTGTGAGTTAGGCGCTCCGATGTAGATGTATGAGGCCAGATCCTTCCTTTCGAGTTTGACTACCTCAGTAGCTTCAGGAAGCCTTACCTTGACTTTCACTTCCGTGGAACGGAGCTGTGATGTCACCATGAAGAAGAACAGAAACATGAACACAATGTCGGAACTTGTTCCAAGTTCGGGCATTTCCTTTTTACCGCTTCTTTTAAAACTAGGCATTGTCTGATTCCTCCTGAATTACTTTTTGGTCACGTCCTTAGGCTCCGCTTCGGAGATGTTCTGAGGGATGGCCTCCCTGACGATTTTCTGCTGATCCTCGGAAAGGGACACGTATGGCCTTCCGAAATTCTGCTTGCTGAAATCGTCACGGACTTCATTGATGGCCCTCACGAGCTCATTCTGAACCGCGATATAAGCCTTGTAGCTTGTTCCGCGGTCATTCTGAAGCGAGATGACTCCTTTCGTGACAGGATATTCACCGAAACCCTCGATGTTCTTGATCTCCCTTTCTGGAAGATTAGGGTCGTTGGCAGGGTTCGTGATGAATTCCTTTATCTTATCCTTGAGTTGGCTAACATCCAAAAGCTGGTCACCGGCAAACAGTCTGTCGGAAGAGTTGATCTTCACGATGATGATGTTACGCTTGTTGACCTTCGTGTCTTCTGTCTTCTGGTTTTCAGCAGGCATAGGCGGAAGACGGCGCTGCAGACCTGACTGCTGGTCCATGGTGGACGTCATCAGGAAGTAGCAGAGCAGAAGGAACGCGATATCGGCTGTCGATTGTGTGTTCAGCCCCGGTGTTTTTCTAACCATAGCTTGATGTTATTTGTTGTTGATGGCGTCTCTGATGGCCGCAAAGATGACGGTGACGATGGCGGCACCTCCAAGGATGTAGGTCAGCAGAAGCATTGTGTCAGTCATTTTAAGGATCGAGTCGGTAGGCTGAGTCCTCACATTGAGGGCTGGAGCTCCGGATGACAGCACGTAGGCCACGAGTATCAGCGCGGCGATGCCGACAATCACAAGCCCGACCTTGATGAGATCCTTAGGATTGTTCGTGCAGACCATGTAGATGGCCAGACCTATCCAGACAACCACGGCCGCGAAGAACAGCACGTAGGTGTACCGGAGAAGAAGGTCGGCATTGGCTCCGTTCGTGAAGAGAGCCCACACCCCGATGACTGTCCCGACCAGTCCTAATACCCATCCGATTATTTTGAATAACTTATTCATTATAAACAGATTCTAAATTATTGTTCCAAGATGCGTGACTATTTCTTTTCGTTCTTCGTGAGAACATCAACGAGGTTGATGGAAGCCTCCTCCATGTCAATTGAGAGGGCGTCGATTCTGGAAAGAATATAGTTGTAGAACACCTGGAGAATCATGGCCACGATAAGACCGCCGACGGTTGTGATAAGGGCGACCTTCATACCACCGGCCACGATGTTAGGGGAGATGTCACCGGCAGCCTCGATGGCGTCGAAGGCTACAACCATTCCGACTACAGTTCCCAAGAATCCGAGAGACGGAGCCAGGGCGATGAACAGGGCGATCCAGGAAAGATTGTTTTCCATAAGGCTCATCTGAACGCTTCCTGAGGAAGAGATCCTCTTTTCTACCACGTCGATGCCTTCCTCATAATGGAGAAGACCGTCATAGAAGATGCTGGCTACCGGACCCTTGGTGTTGCGGCAAACGTCCTTTGCCTTTTCAACTCCACCCTGGGCGAGAGCGGCCTCAACGTTCTTGAGGAGTTTCTTGGTGTTCGTCTTGGAGAATGAGAGATAAAGGATTCTCTCGATGGCGAGGGCAAGACCGATGATGAGGCAGAGGAGAATCATGGCCATGAAGCCAGGACCTCCCTGGATGAAGTAGGTCTTGATCTGCTGGTGCATAGGAACATCCTCGCCGCTTCCGCTGAGAAGATCCTCTGCGGTCATCGGCTTTGCCGCGGCCTCGACTTGCTCGGTGGCGGCTTCGTTGTCAGCGGCTGGCTGATCCTGAGCGGATGCGATGTTTGCAGTGAAGGTGAGAACACCGGCTACTGCCAAAAACATGAAAAACTTTTTCATAACTGTTTTTGTGTGTTTAATTTTAAATGATAATGTATTAAATAGTTATCTTTCCCAGTGGCTTTTCGGGAGTCATAAAACCTTCCAAAAAACCGTTGCAAGTTACTAAATTATTTCCAATCGGCAATGATTATAAGGAAATTTCTCCTTGCAGATTGTCTCCGAGCCGGGCCTTGACCTGCCCGTTGTCAGGGGTCTTCCCCATCAGGAAGAACAGCTTCGCGAGGGCGCTTTCGGTGGTGATGTCCGCACCGGAGACCACTCCGGCCTTCTCCAGCGCTTTCCCTGTGGCGTAGATGTCCATGTTGACGGTCCCCGACAGGCATTGGGTCACGTTCATCAGGACCTTCCCCATCTCCGAGGCCTCCTTGATGATGTCCAGAAACCATTGGCGCGACGGGGCGTTTCCCGAGCCGTAAGTCTCGATGATGGCCGCCCGGATGTCCGGACCGCAAAGAAAATACTTCATTACCTGCGGAGTTATTCCCGGATGCACCTTCAGGATGGAGACTCTGGTGTCGAGACTGGTGCTGATCCTCAAAGGCTCGTCCCAGTTCCGCGGCTTCCGGATGATGCCGTCGTTGTACCTGATGCTGATTCCGGCCTCGGCCAGCGGCGGGCAGTTCGGCGAGCGGAATGCGCTGAAGTCCTCCGAACTGACCTTGACGCAGCGGTTGCCTCTCAGAAGTTTCGAATTGAAGAATATGCTGACCTCCGGGACCCGAGCGTGCCCTTCCGGATCTTTCGCCGAGGCGATCTCGACGGCGGAGATCAGATTCTCCTTTCCGTCCGTGCGGGGAACTCCGATCGGAAGCTGGCTTCCTGTCAGCACGACCGGCTTGGCCAGATTCTCCAACATGAAGCTGAGGGCCGATGCGGAGTAGGCCATCGTGTCTGTCCCGTGCAGGACGACGAACCCGTCGTAGTCGTCATACCGCTTCCGGATCAATGATGCGAGTGACTGCCAGAAGGACGGCTCCACATCGGATGAGTCGATAAGCGGGTCGAATGTGTAGGAGTCGATGCGGAAGGCGAATTTTTTCAGCTCCGGCACTTCCTCAAGGATCTGGTTGAAGTCGAAAGGCTTCAGGGTCAGGTCTCCCGGATCCTGCCTCATGCCTATCGTGCCTCCGGTGTAAATCATCAGAATGGAAGATCTTTTCATATTCCGAAAAGTGTTCTTGCGTTGTTTGTCGTGATTTCAGCGACCTCCTCTACGGTGACGCCTTTCAGTTCGGCGACCTTGGCGGCGATCAGCGGGATGTAGGAACTCTCGTTACGGGTGCCCCGGTGCGGCACCGGAGTCAGGTAAGGCGCGTCTGTCTCCAGCACAATCCTCTCCAGCGGCACATTCCGGACGACTTCGGCGAGTCCGGCGTTCTTGAACGTCACCACGCCTCCGACCCCTATGCGCCAGTCTCCAAGCCGCTGGATCTCCAGCAGAGACTCCAGACTTCCGCTGTAGGCATGCATATTCCCTCTCAATCCCTTGTGTCTTTGAAGAATTTCCAGAAAATCGCCCATAGCGTCGCGGAGGTGGATGTTGAGCGGCAGGTTCCTTTCCGCGGCGAAATCCAGCTGCCATTCCAGGGCATCTTTCTGTTCCTGAATGAATTCCTTTCCCTCATGGTAGTCAAGCCCCACTTCGCCGACGGCTGCGACCTTGCGCCCGGTCCGCGCTTCCCATCCGTCCAGAAAACGGACCATGCCGTCCATCTCAGCCCGCCACTCCTTGTTCACCGAGCCGGGATAAAGCCCGATCATCGGACGCAGCGTCTCCGGGAACCTGTCAGCCAAAGCGAACATGGCTTCCCGCTCCGAACTGTCGATGTCGGGCTGAAGCAGGAGTCTGACCCCTTCCGCTTCAGCCCTGCCGATGTAGGCCTCTTCCTCCCCGGAGTAGGCTTCGTCACATAGGTGGCAATGTGTGTCTATGAATATCATGGCCTCAAAGATAGTGAAATTTCACGGGATGCGCTCCGGGGTGGTAAGAAGCTGTTTTGATTTGTTTGAAATGTTCTTTGAGGTGAAAAATCTTCAAACAAACAAATCAAAACAGCTTCTAAGTGACGGGTAAAGAAACCTTCAAAAAACAGAAAAAACCAAAAGAAACGTAAATATTTCCGTCCCATACCACCTCTGATTCGCCCGAAGATCGCAAATTGCGGCGATGCCGTCCGGCAGGTTCCGGAATAGGCGGTGTAAGAAAGGTGTAGGAAATGAATATTTCGGAAATGAAAATGAATATGCCCGGGAACAATCAGATGCGGTTCGAGGAGAGGGCGGCGCTCTGCGCTCTCAACCGGATTTTCGGATTCGAGCCGAAAATCGGTCTGCGGCTCATCGGGACATTGGGAAGCGCCTTGGCTGTCTTCAAGGAATCAAATGAACTGAAACAGTTTCTGGGGAACAGCTTCAGAACCAAATATGCTTCCTTGGTGACCGAAAGCGCCTTTGAGACTTCGGCCATTGAATTGGAAACTTTGGAAGGACGCGGATGCCGTTTCATCGGAATCGGTGAGAAGGGCTATCCGGCCTTGCTTATGGAGTGCGAGGATCCTCCGCTGGGACTTTATTACAAGGGAGTCTCCCCGCCTGAGGAGGTGTTCGCCGGAATTCCGCAGATCGCTGTTGTCGGGACAAGAAGATTGACGTACTATGGGAAGGACTGGTGCCGGAGGATTGTGGAGGCTATGTCCCGGGCTAATGTCAGACCGCTTGTCGTCAGCGGCTTGGCTTTGGGTGTGGATGTGACCGCCCATAGGGCCGCGCTTGAGGCCGGGCTGCCTACGGTGGCGGTGATGGCCACCGGGATCGACGGCCTTTACCCGTCCGCGAACAGAAATGTCGGGGAGGCGATGGCGTCAACCTCAGGCTGCGCGTTGGTCACTGACTATCCTCCCGGCACCGGAGCGGTCAGGATCAATTTCCTGCGGCGCAACAGAATCATTGCGGGAATATGCCGGGCGACAATCCTGGTCGAATCCAGGATAAAGGGCGGCGGCATGATGACCGCCCGTCTGGCGGTGTCCTACGGGCGGGATGTCTATGCCTTGCCCGGAAGGATCGATGATCCTGTGTCACAGGGTTGCAATCTGTTGATCCGCGAGAATCTGGCCGAGCAGATCGGGGATCTGGGCGAGTTGGTGTCCAGGCTTGGGCTGGGCCGGACCGACATTCGTCTGAAAGCGGATTTCAAAGAGTGTGTGGAATCCTACTACAAGGAGCGGCTTTCCGGCGATGAACGCGAGGACATCGTCAGGCTGGCTTTGTTCATAAAGGGACACCGCGGGGTGTCCATAGATGAACTGTGCGGGAAATTGAAATGGACTTACAGCCGTGTCTCCCGATTGTCCACAACCCTTGAGTGCGACGGATTCATCACCGTCGATCTCCTCCAGCACTGCTTCGCTTCTGAAAAATAAATCCCCACAATGAATTCCCGCCACTCGGAGCGAAGCGACGCAAGGGGTCTGGGGAATTCGGTCCCCAGTGCCCCACCGGGGCTGTCACGAAGTGACTGGGGGTTGAATGCATATTGCGCTCGTGACTAAAAATTAGTCACGAGCATGGCGTCGCCGTAAGGACCGAAGCGGTAGCCTTCGTCGAGAGCCACCTTGTAGGCGTTCATGATGTGTTCGAACCCTCCGAAGGCGGCCACGGCCATCAGCATTGTGGATTCAGGCAGGTGGAAGTTGGAGACTACCGCATCCGGAACCGAGAAGTCGTAAGGCGGGAAGATGAACTTGTTCGTCCAACCGTCATAAGGCTTGACCTCGCGCGTCGTGGTCACATAGGTTTCAAGGCCACGGAGCACGGTCGTACCTACCGCAAGCACCTTGTGGCCTCCGTTCTTGGCCTTGTTGATGACCTTGCAGGCCTCGTCCGTGATGATGAGCCTCTCGGAGTCCATCCTGTGCTTGGAAAGATCCTCCACATCGACCCTGCGGAACTGTCCGATGCCCATGTGTTCGGTGATGAACGCCTTGCTGATGTCCTTGAGGATCATTTTGTTGAACAGTTCACGGCTGAAATGTGTGCCTGCGGCCGGAACAGCCACCGCCCCTTCGTTCCTCGCGAAAATCGTCTGGTAGTTCTCGTTGTCCTCCGGAGAAATCCTCGACTTGACCCATTTCGGCACCGGGATCTCGCCGAGACTGAACAAGGTGCGCTTGAACTCCTCGTAAGGACCGTCGTAGAGAAAGCGCAGGGTACGGCCTCTTGAGGTCGTGTTGTCGATGACCTCGGCCACAAGACTTTGGTCGTCACCGAAATAGAGCTTGTTGCCGATCCGAATCTTCCTTGCCGGATCCACAATCACATCCCACAGATGCTGCTCGCGGCTGAGTTCCCTCAACAGGAAAACCATGATGTCGGCGCCTGTCTTCTCCTTTTTGCCGTAGAGACGGGCCGGAAACACCTTGGTGTCGTTGAACACGAAAGTGTCACCCTTGTCGAAATAGTCGAGGATGTCCTTGAAGATCCTGTGCCCGATCTCGCCTGTGTCCCTGTTCACGACCATGAGTCTGCACTCGTCGCGCCATCTTGTCGGCTCCTGGGCCACACGCTCTTTCGGGAGAAGAAATTGGAATTGTGAGAGTTTCATATTCGGTAACAATCGTTGTAGTCAATCTTTTAATATACGGCTCCGTCGCTCGAAAGGTTTCACAATCCGCAGATGGCCTAAGAAACCTTCTAAATGCCGGCCTCCCGGAACACCTCTATGATGGAAGTGTAGGTGTTCTTGAGGTAAGGGGAGAGTCCCGATCTGGCCACCCATGCGGCCTTTGTGATGTCCTCGTCCCGTTGCGGGGTGAGGTTCACCGGATCGGTGTACAGCATGTCGTACCACCAGGTGTGCTTGAGATGCCAGACCCCGTCACGGCGGTAGCAGTGGTCTGTGACGCAGATGAGTCTCCGGAGTTCCAGATCGCCCACGCCGGTCTCTTCCCGGACTTCCCGCAGTGCGGTCACCTTGATGTCCTCTCCGGCTTCCTGATGTCCTTTCGGCAGATCCCAGAGTCCGTTCCTGCTGATGAGCAGCACATCCTCCCGGCGGTTCGACACGAGACCTCCGGCGGCGTTGACCTCCTTGAACCTGGAGCAGAACTGCCGGTAGGTGGTCTCTGTGTCCTCTGTCGGGATGTAAACTCTGGCCAGCGTGTCCGATGTCTCGAACATGGTGACAAAGGAGGTGATGTCAGGGTTGTCCCCGAGGTGAAACTCGACTGAATTCGGATCGGACAGGGCCTGCTCCTGCGGAGAGCAGATGACGAGACATCTCTTTTCAAGGTAAATCTTATGCATTCCGTGAGTATGATATTGGCGTAAAACCATTATATTTGTAAATTGTGTGCAAAGTTAACAATCATTTTCTATGAACATGGAAAACATCGACAGAAAACTCGCTTCGGAACTGCTCCGCATAAAAGCCGTGCTGCTCAGGCCGGATGAGCCTTTCACCTGGGCCTCCGGCTGGCATTCCCCGATCTATTGCGACAACCGCAGGATTCTTTCGGATCCTGCCCTCCGCTCAAGGGTGGCCGGATGGCTTGCCGGGGCGGCGTTGGAGGAATGTCCTGAGGCCGAGGTTGTGGCCGGTGTCGCCACAGGAGCCATCGCCCACGGGGCGCTTGCCGCGGACAGGATGGAGAAGCCTTTTGTGTACGTGCGGCCAAAACCCAAGGACCACGGAACCGGCTCGCAGATAGAGGGTGTCCTTCCCGAAGGTGCCAAGGTCGTTGTGATCGAGGATCTTATCTCGACAGGGATGAGCAGCCTTGCTGCCGTGAAGGCTTTGCGTGACGCGGGCGCCGAGGTGCTCGGGATGGTTGCGATATTCACCTACGGATTTGATCTGGCTTCCCGGCGTTTCGGGGAGGAAGGGGTCCGGCTTAAAACCCTCTCCTGTTATGACGCCCTCATCGAGGAGGCGACCGCCACAGGCTATGTCAGGGAATCCGACGTGGAGGTTCTCCGCCAGTGGAGGCTGAATCCTTCGGAATGGAACCGGCAATAGCCGGGTGACGTTGAAGAGTTTCACTTCAATCGGCTTTTAGAAGTTGTTTTGATTTGTTTGAAATGTTCTTTGAGGTGAAAAATCTTCATCTTC
>CAVIGZ010000036.1:0-18406 GCA_963642565.1 Bacteroidaceae bacterium
TTTTATTCATAAACATTCAAAGATTTGGTGTAAATTTAACGAAAATTTTCGGTTACGGCCGAAAGGGAAGATGTTTTTGTCCTGCAAAAGACTGTTTCCTGGATGAGGATCCGCTCGAAAATATTCCTTCTTGCCGCCGCGGCGCTGCTGCTCGCCGGTGCCGACCTGCTTACAGGAGGAGCTGGTCTGGGCGGAATGGACGTGGGCATATTCCTGAAACTCAGGCTTCCGAGAATGCTGACAGCGGTTCTCGCCGGAGCGGGCCTCTCCCTCGCCGGACTCCAGATGCAGAGCGTTTTCCGGAATCCGCTGGCCGACCCGCACATCATGGGTGTGAGTGCCGGGGCCGGGACAGGGGCGGCGGTGGCGACTCTTCTGCTCGGAGCATCGCTTCCAGCGGCCCTGTCGGGGGTGACAGTGGCGGCGGCCGCTTTTCTCGGCGCGCTGCTGACTTCCATGCTGGTCGCCGCCGTGGCATCAAGAGTCCAAAGTTCCGCCACCTTGTTGATCTTCGGCGTGATGCTTGGCTTCATCTTCAGCGCGGTGACCTCGATCCTTGAATATTCCGCCAATGCCGAAAGCCTGAAGGTCTTCTACAGCTGGTCGGCGGGAAGTTTCTCAGGGAGCCGTCCGGGGGAGGTCGCGATGATCGCAGGCGCGCTGGCCATCGGCACACTCCTGACAATCATCAATAACAAAGGACTTGACATCGCCCTTTTCGGCGACGAATATGCCAGTCTCGCAGGAGCTGACATGCGCCGGATCAGAAACATGGCGATGACCGGGAGCTGCCTTATGGCCGGCACTGTCACGGCTTTCTGCGGGCCGTTGGGATTCGTGGGGATCGTGGCTCCGCACATCGCCAGAGACATTCTCGGGACCTCGGTACACATCAAGGTCATCCCGGCGGTGATGCTCACGGGAGCGGGGCTGTCACTTGCGGCCGACATCATCTCGAATGTCTTTCCGGCTCCGCTGCCTGTCGGAAGCACGATGGCGCTCATAGGCATTCCGATCATTCTGGCAATTCTGATGAGGAGGAGGTGAACATGTTGAAAGCAAACGAACTGGTCATCGGCCACAGAGGCATCCGGGTTGCGGGACCTTTGACTTTTGAATATTCCGACGGACAGTCCGTGATGCTTTGCGGACCGAACGGCAGCGGAAAGAGTACGCTGATGAAGACCCTTGCCGGTCTGCTTCCTCCCCTGTCCGGCGGATTCTCGGCCGGAGGGGCCGTCGTGATGGCACCCACTCATATTCCTAAAATAAAAGGATTCTCCGTCAGGGAATTCATCCGCACGAGCCTGTCCGCGGCATCAGGAATGTTCCGGAAGTTGAACGAAGAGGCTGAAAGGTCGCTGGAGGACTCTGTCAGGATTCTCGGGCTTGACGCCCTGGCGGACAAGGACATCAGTCTCATCTCCGACGGAGAGTTCCAGAAAGCGTGCATAGCCGCGGCACTGACGCGGAAAGCCGGCGTGATTCTTCTGGACGAGCCTACGGCCTTTCTGGACGTGGACAACAGGAGGATGGTTCTGCGTACCCTTCAGGAACTTGCACGCTCCACACGCACTACGGTCATCTTCTCCACCCACGACATCCACGACGGGGCCAGATTCTCCGACTGTAAGCTGTCTCTTGGCGGATCGTGCGGATCTTGGTTTTGAAACAACGAAACAATTCCGTAACTTTGTGTGTTTCGTGACCGGGGCGTGACCGCGGTCACAATCCTTATCAAAACAGCTTTGAAAACGATGCCGGAAAAGATTTTCTTCATAGACGGACACGCGTTGATCTTCAAGATGTACTATGCGTTCCTGAGAAGGCCCATGATCAACTCCAAGGGGGCTGACATGTCGATTCTTTACGGATTCACCAAATATGTCCTTGAGCTTCTGAACCGGGAAAGGCCGGACTATCTCGCCGTGGCGTTCGACCCGCCGGGAGGCACATTCAGGAACAGGATGTACCCGGAGTACAAGGCGAACCGCAGGGAGACTCCGCAGCTGGTGATCGACTCGCTGGAGCCGTTGATGGAGCTCTGCGAGGCGATGAACATCCCGACCTTGATGCTGAAAGGTTTCGAGGCTGACGATGTGATCGGTTCCATGGCGAAACGCTGCGCCGGGGAAGGGTTGGACGTTTACATGGTGACCCCTGACAAGGACTACGGACAACTCATCGGGCCGCACATCTGGCAGTACAAGCCGGGCAAGGCAGGCAATGACAACGAAATCATAGGCGAGAAGGAGATCTGTGCGAAGTACGGCATCCAGTCTCCGGCCCAGGTCATCGACATGCTGACAATCTGCGGAGACACTGCCGACAATGTGCCGGGAGTCAAAGGTGTCGGCGAGGTCGGTGCGGGCAAGTTAGTCGCGAGATACGGCTCCGTGGAGGAGATCTACAACCATCTGGACGAACTGACACCCCGGCAGAAATCGCAGTTCGAGGAGGCTCGGGGCCACATCGGACTCAGCCACGAACTCGTGACTATCAAGACGGACATCGAGGTCGATCTGCCGACAGGACAGATGAGGGTCGATCAGGACTACGGCCCGGAACTGGCCGATCTTTTCGAGAAATACGAGTTCAATTCCCTGAACAGGTTCATCGGGCATGTCGCCGGAGCCGGAGAGAAGCCGGACGAGGGATTGCCGGAGACCGTCGGGATCCGTCCCGAAGAGGCCGTCAACGCGGCGGTCAAGGCCGGTCTCTGCTCTGTCATCACGGAAGGGGCCGACGGAAGCATGTTCACAAGAACCGCAAGAGTCATCATCGGCACGCGTTCCGGGGAGAGCGTTCTGGTCGCGGAAGGCGGGCTGGCGGATTTCAAGGCTCTGCTGGAGAATGAGGATGTCGCCAAATGCGGCGATGATCTCAAAAGACAGATGAACACGCTTGCGGCCGGGGGCGTGACTCTTCAGGGGAGACTTGATGACATAGCCCTCATGCACTATCTTCTGGATCCGGAAAAAAGCCACAAGACTGAAATTCTGGCGCAAAGCATGTTGGGGGTGTCTCTGGATGCCGTCACGAATGATGCCGTGCCGTCCACAGGCTCACTTTTCGAAGACATTCCGGCCAATGAGGCAAGCCGGGACAGAAGCAAGGAGTCGGCGGTGCTGATCCTGCTTGCCGAAAAGATCCGCAAGGACATGGAGAAGGCCTCCGTCACGGATCTTTACGACACGATGGAAGAGCCTCTTCTCAAGGTACTCTCAAAAATGGAGAGAAACGGAGTCAGGGTTGATCTTGAGTCTCTCAAGGATTTCACCGAACATCTTCGTCAGGAGATGCGGGAAAGGGAGGTGCGGATCAGGGAGATGGCCGGAGAGCCGTCCCTGAACATCTCGTCTCCGAAACAGGTCGGAGAGGTGCTTTTCGAGAAGCTGCACCTGTCCGACAAGCCTAAGAAGAACAACAACGGATCCTATTCCACAGATGAGTCCACTCTTCTGGATCTGGCCGACAAACATCCCATCATCGATGAGATCCTGGAGTACAGGGCTGTGAGAAAACTGCTCTCCACTTACATAGAACCGTTCCCTGGCTACATCGAGCCTTCCGACGGGAAGGTACACACGACCTTCAACCAGGCGCTTACGGCGACAGGGCGTCTGAGTTCGTCGAACCCCAACCTCCAGAACATCCCGATCCGCTCCGACAGGGGACGGGAGATCCGCAAGGCGTTCGTGCCGAGCGCCCCGGACGGGCTGATCCTCTCGGCGGACTATTCACAGATCGAGCTGAGGATCATGGCGCACCTCAGCTGCGACCAGCATCTGATCAGCGCCTTCAAACAGGGCATAGACATCCATGCGGCCACGGCGGAGAAGATTTTCGGGATCCCCCACGGTCAGGTCACCGCCGACCAGCGCCGCATCGCCAAGACCGCCAACTTCGGAATCATGTACGGCATCTCGGCTTTCGGTCTGGCGCAGAGGCTCAGAATCAGCCGCAAGGAGGCACAGAAGATCATTGACGACTACTTCGCCGGATTTCCGTCCATCCTTTCGTTCATCGAGGACACGAAGGCGGCGGCAAGAGAGACCGGCTACGTCGAGACCCTGTTCGGCAGAAGACGGTACATTCCCGACATCAATTCCAAGAACGGGACGATGAGGGCGCTGGCCGAGAGGAACGCCGTCAACGCTCCGATTCAAGGGACCTCGGCGGACATCATCAAGATGGCCATGATCGGTGTGGACAGATCCATGACCGAAGCCGGCATGAAAAGCCGCATGGTCCTCCAGATCCACGACGAGCTTGTGTTCGATGCGGTTCCCGAAGAGATCGATGAGCTGCGGCGGATTGTGATCGACCGCATGGAGAATGTAGTAAGACTTTCAGTTCCACTAACAGTAGAATGCAATTATGGGAAAAACTGGCTTGAAGCCCACTGATGAGCTGATCATGCTGGCGCAAAGTGGCGACGGTCTGGCGTTCACGGCTCTCTGGGACCGCCACATCGAACAGCTGAGATCCTACATCAAGGCCCGGTTCAAGAGCATTGACGACTACGCCGCCGACGACATCTGCAGCCGCAGTTTCGAGAAAGCCTTCAGGCAGATCCAATCCTACGACCAGTACAAGAGCCGGTTTCTGACCTGGCTCTGCACGATCGCCAAGAACACCGCTCTCGACACTCTTGAGCAGGAGCGGAGGGTGCATCCCAAGAATCAAATAGTCTACCTCGACGACGAGAGCAAGCCTTCCGGAGTGGAAGTCATTCCCGACCAGACTGACGACGCTCTCAACACGTTGATCAAGACAGAGAACGAGGAAGAGCGCGCCAAATATGTCGAGCGGCTTCCGGAACTTTACCGTGAGATAGCCCGCAAGAGGCTGATAGACGGGATGAAGTACAACGAGATCGCCGAGGCGCTTGACATGGAGATCAACACGGTGAAGACACGCATACGCCGCGCCAAGCAGATGATCGACGAACTGAGAAAACAGGAGGAGGAAGCATGATGACATTCGCCGACTTCGAGGCTTTCCTGAAGGCATCGTTCCCGAATGCGACCGAAGCGATGATGGAGCGTTTCCACCTGATGGAAGCCGGCTACCGTGACTGGAACGCCAAGATCAACGTCATCTCCCGCAAGGACATCGACAATCTCTACGACCACCACGTCCTCCACTCCCTCGCCATAGCCGAATATCTCCGCTCGCAGCGGTCGGAAGCATATTCATTGCTTACCGCCCCCGCAGATCAGGTAAAAGTTCTGGATCTGGGCACAGGAGGCGGTTTCCCGGGCATCCCGCTGGCCGTGATGTTTCCTCGGACGAAATTCGTGCTGTGTGATTCAGTGGGGAAGAAAACCATTGTGGCCAAAGAGATTGCGAATATGCTGGGACTGGACAACGTGGAAATTGTCAACGCCCGCGCCGAAAGCCTTAAGGGCAGGTTCGACTTCGTGGTCTCCCGCGCCGTGGCCTCCCTTGCCGACTTCCATCCTTGGGTAAGGGGGAAATATTCCCGCTCAATACTCTACCTGAAAGGCGGTGACGTCAACGAGGAGGTCTGCGACCTGATGTCCCGTGAACGTCTCGGCAAAGGCTCCGTCTCCATCTGGCCTGTCTCCACCTGGCTGGCAGACCCTTATTTCGCCGGCAAGTTCGTGATCGACATCCGGGCAAAGGGTGCAATCCAAGAAATGAAATCAAAACTGTAACGAATATGAGGAAGATCATCAGAATTGCGACGGTGGCGGCCATGACCGCGCTGACCGCTTCGTGCGCATCGCAGAAAATCGCGGTGACGGCACACAGGGGATTCTGGAACTGCGAGGAAGCCGGCTATGCCGAGAACTCCATCAAGGCTCTTGAACTGGCACAGAAGAACGGACTGTGGGGCAGCGAATTCGATGTGCACATCACCTCCGACCTCGTCATGCTGGTTCACCACGATCCTGACATCGACGGAATCCGCATCTGGAACCACGACTATGCGGACTTCAAGGATTGCCGCCTGAAGAACGGCGAGAAGATTCCGACCCTCGACGAATATCTCACCCAAGGGGAGAAAAGCAAGAAGACCGTGCTGGTGTTCGAACTCAAGAGTCAGATTGACAAGGCTCACGAGGACTACATGGTGGACCGGAGCGTGAAGGCGCTCAAGGAACACGGACTGTACAGCCCCAAGCGCGTGATCTTCATCTCATTCAGCCTGAACATCTGCGAGAGGCTTGCGGCCCTCTGTCCGGATTTCACCGTTCAGTACCTTGGAGGGGACAAGAGTCCCGAGGAACTCGCCGGACTCGGGATAAACGGCATCGACTACCACTACAATGTCTTCGCCAAGAACCCTACATGGATCAAACAGGCACGCGACAACAAGATGAGCGTCAACTGCTGGACTGTCAACAATGAAAAGGACATCAAGGACATGATCGGCCTCGGTGTCGATTGCATCACGACCAACGAGCCGCTCCTTGTCCGGGAAAAACTCGGGAAACGGGAAAGACGGAAGTAAGTTACTCTGAGACTGAAGACTCAACCGCGGTCTCCGCATCAGTCCCGGAGAGGGAACGGACGGCGGCGACGGCGCAGTTGATGCCGTCGATGGCGGAGGAGACGATGCCGCCGGAATAGCCGGCACCCTCTCCGCATGGAAGCAGGCCGGGGAACGCGTCAGCCTCGCAGCTGTCAGGATTTCTCGGAATACGGACCGGGGATGATGTTCTGGACTCGACACCTATCAGGAGCGCGTCATTCGTGTAGTAACCCCTCATCGATTTCTGGTTCACGGTCGGGAACGCCTCCTGAAGCCGCTCGGCGATGAACGGAGGAAGCAGCTCGTGAAGCGGAGCCGGAACGACACCAGGCTTGTAGGAAGTCTCCGGGAGATTCTCCGACTCCTCACCTTCGCAGAAATCCACCATCCTCTGCGCCGGAGCGGCGAAAGGTCTGTCGGAACGGGTGTGGGCATATTCCCACATCTTTCGCTCCACGTCTTTTTGGAATTCAAGGCCCGCGAAAGCCCCCTTGCCGGCATATTCCTCCGGAATGTCCTCCGGATTGATCTGTACCACCACTCCGGCGTTGGCGAACCTGCCGCTGCGGGCGGAGTTAGACATTCCGTTCATCACTATGGTCTCCGGCTCGGTCTCGGAAGGCACAAGGACTCCGCCAGGACACATGCAGAACGAGAATACCCCCCTCTCGCCTACCTGCTCCGTGAATGAGTATTCCGCGGCGGGCATCCCCGGTTCCCACTGGCCGTGGTAACGGATGTCGTTGATGAGTGCCTGCGGATGCTCCACACGGACTCCCATAGCGAATCCCTTGGCCTCAAGGGTGCAGCCTTTCGCGGCAAGCATCTCGTAGATGTCACGGGCGGAATGGCCGGTCGCAAGAATCACTTTCCCGGCTGAATATTTCCGGACACTCGGCTTGCCCGCCTTTGTAGGAGTCTCCGAGTCAAGGGCCTTCACTTCGATCGTGCCGTCCTTCTTCCTGGTTATGTCGGTGACTTTAGTGCCGAAATGATATTCGCCTCCATTTGCCTGGATGCACTGGCGGATGTTCTCGACAACCTTCGGAAGGCGGTCGGTTCCGATGTGCGGATGGGCGTCAACCAGAATCTGGGGATTCGCTCCGAAGTTCACGAACTGATGGAGGACCTCACGGATGTCGCCTCTCTTGGATGAGCGGGTGAAAAGTTTCCCGTCGGAGAACGTGCCGGCCCCGCCTTCGCCGTAGCAGAAGTTGGATTCCGGATCCAGAACCCCCTCACGGGTCAGTCTCGCCATGTCGAACTTGCGGTCGCGGACATTCTTGCCCCTTTCCAGAATAATCGGCTTGAAGCCGAGGGTCAGAAGTTTGAGGGCGGCGAACATTCCGGCGGGACCCGCCCCGATGATGATCACGGGTTCGGCCGAGGTGACATCCTTATATTCAGGGATCTCGTAAGGGATGTAAGATTCAAAGCGATGGTTGTAACCTTCGATGCGGTAGCGGTAAACCACATCGCCACGGGCGTCGATCGAACGTCTGGCGATCACGCAGGTCACATCGGCGTTCGGAAAGGTCGGCTGGTAGGATTTTGTCGGGTCAACCACATTGATGACCGCGTTGCCGCGGAGGTTCATCTCTCTCGCCGCGACGATCCTCACGTCATCCGGCCTAAGGTCCCGGCCGACACGGCCTGTCATTTCGAATTCGATCATGTATCTTTCTCTTTTATATTCCTTTTATATTCAATCAATAATCCGCGATGCGGGAGACTGGGGCGACATCGAGAGGAGTGCGCTCACCGGCGAGGTAGTGGAACCAACCGGCGATCGCGATCATGGCGGCGTTGTCGGTGGTGAACTTGAACTCCGGAAGATAAGTGTTCCAACCGCGCCTGCGGCCTTCCTCCTCGATCCTGGAGCGCAGACCGCTGTTGGCGGAGACTCCCCCGCCGATGGTCACGTCCTTGATCCCGGTCTGCCGGGCAGCCTTGATCAGTTTGTCCATCAGAATGTCTATCAATGTCTTCTGGAAACCGGCGCAGATGTCCTCCTTGTTCTTCTCCATGAACTCCGGATCCTTCGCCATCTCGTCACGCACGAAATACAGCAACGATGTCTTCACACCGCTGAAACTGTAGTCCAGTCCCGGAAGGTGCGGCTTGGCGAACTTGAACCGGTCCGGATCACCGGACTTCGCCAGCCTGTCGATCACCGGACCGCCAGGGTACCCTAACCCCATCATCTTGGAACACTTGTCAAACGCCTCCCCCACGGCGTCATCGATGGTTTGGCCGAGGATCTCGTAGTCCAACGGGCCGTTCACCTTGACAATCTGAGAATTGCCTCCTGAGACAAGCAGACAGAGGTACGGGAACGCAGGCTGACGGTTTTCCTTGCCCTCCTGTCTCACGAAGTCAGCGAGAATATGCCCCTGAAGATGGTTGACCATTATTATGGGAATGTTCAGAGCCACGCCCAGCGCCTTGGCGAACGATGTGCCGACAAGCAGGGAGCCAAGGAGTCCCGGACCGCGGGTGAACGCTATGGCGGTGAGGTCGGAGACCTTGATTCCGGCCTTGTCAAGAGCCTGGCTCACTACAGGAACGATGTTCTGTTCGTGGGCTCTGGAGGCCAGTTCAGGAACGACTCCCCCATAATCCTTGTGGACCTGCTGGCTTGCTATCACGTTGGAGAGCAGGAACCCGTCCCTTATCACAGCGGCCGACGTGTCATCGCAGCTCGATTCGATTCCAAGGATATAATCCGACATATTCTTCAAAGACATTTTTTCCGAACGGCAAAGATACAACTATTTTCGTCAATCCAACGGATATTTAGAAACATGAAAAAAATAAACCGCATCAAATTTGTCTTTTATTCTTCGAGTATGGATTTCTTTTGGAAGAAGGAGTGTACCGGATGTACGCGACTGATGAGAAAAGGAATCCAGGCCGAAAAGAATGAAAAAGATGATGCAGGTTATTTTTTGAAGGTTTCTAAACAGATTCTTAGTATCTTTGTTGTTGCAATCCATGTACGCAGATCGTCATGACTTGCGGTTATTGAAGAAGACTCTGAAAATATTCAGGGGTGCTGCTGCGGCCTCCGTCTCGCTGTTGTTCGCATGCTGGATTCTGTCGCAGACTCCGGCGGTTCAGACATTTATGGCGAAGAAAGTCGTGGCGTCCCTGGAGAGCGCGCTGAACGGGCGGGTTGAAGTCTCCAGGATTCACCTCAAGCCGTTCACCGCACTGGCGCTCAAGGACGTGACGCTTCTGGACAACGAGCCGGTGACTGATTGGCTGGGGAACCGTACGGACACCGTCGCCAGAGCCGGATCAATCGTCATCACATTTTCTCTCAAAGGGTTGAGGAATGACGGGATCATTCATATAAAAAGAATGAGCGTCAAGGACGGCACATTTGTCCTGGCAAAGGATGAACGCGGAAGCAACATAGGAAGATTCGCGAGAAAGCCGGAGGAGCATAAAGAGAAAAAGCCGTTCCGGATCAGCCTTGAGGCTGACAGAGTGCAGGTCAAGGATTTCCGCTTCCGCCTCGTCAACAGGACAGGGACGGACTCTCTCCGGTACTACGGCATCGATTGGAAGAACCTTGATGCCACTGTCAACAGTCTTCTGGCTCATGACATCGCATTCGATGGAGAACGTATCACCGGCACGGTAGGAGATCTTCAGGTCAGCGAGAGAAGCGGGTACAGGATTCTGTCCATGTCAGGAAAGGCGACCGTCGAAAGCGGCAGAACCTCGGTCCGGGATCTCCGTCTGCGGGACGGATGGTCTGAAATCAGCATGAATGAATATGTGATGGAATATTCCGGCGTGTCATCCTTCTCCCGTTACATGGAAGAGGTTATGATGACCGCTGACGCCCTGAAAGGCCGGGTGGACATGAAGAGCATCTCTTATTTCGCACCGTCCCTGCGCAGAATGAGCTCCATCGTCAATTTCACGGAAGGGCGGATTAAAGGAACCGTCAAGGATCTGTCTGTGGGGAATCTCACTTTCTCGGAGACTTACAGCGGAGTCTCCGGCATGCTGAACGGAAGGCTGTCCGGGCTTCCTGACACGGGAAGGATGACGCTGGACTTCAGACTTGGCGATCTCGGGTTCACGACAGACGGGATAGGACGGTTCGTAAGAGGATTCGCCCCGGACGCATCCGTTGACCTGTCCGGATTCGCCGCCGGGACACGGTTCCATCTCACGGGGGATGCCAGAGGGACATTGAACATGCTCAAGGTCAAAGGTGACATCAAGTCCGGGGCGGGAGCGCTGACGGCGGACGTCAGCATCAGGGATCTCATGGCGCGGGGGAAAGCGATCGGATTGGGAGGAAGCGTCTCCGCAAAAGACCTTGATGCAGGAGGGCTGACGGGAGTGAAGCCTATCGGTGAGGTCTCTTTCCGGAGTGTTCTGGACATGACGCTGGGCAAAGGGCATAACCGCCTCAGGATAGACACGCTGTCCGTAGGCAGGCTGTCGGTCCTCGGCTACGACTACTCCAACATCAGTGCGGCGGGGACATTTTCGGACAACGCCTTCGACGGCAGGATCGTCTGCGGCGACCCGAACCTCAATTTCCTTTTCCAGGGTCTGTTCACACTTTCAGACAAAACCAGCAACGGACTCTACAAGTTCTACGCATCAATAGGTTACGCTGATCTTCACGCCTTGAGGCTGGACAAGCGGGAGAACTCCAAGATCTCCGGCAGGGTCAACGCCAACTACATGAACATCAGCCGGGGGGATCTCATCGGCGACCTTGACATCCTCGGGCTGACTCTTGAGAACGACAACGGATGGCACGAGATCGGAGACATCCGTGTGAAGTCCCACTCCAACGACAATGTCAACAGGGTCAACATCACTTCAGGCTTCATCAATGGAAGTTATGTGGGTACGAGACCATTCACTGGACTGCTCAAGGACACGCAAGGCCTGACCGTCCAAAGGGAGTTGCCTGCCCTCTACAAAGGGGAAATCCCAGAATGGAAGGGGGATGAATATGACCTCAGACTGGACGTGGGTGACGCCCGCGACATACTTTCGTTCCTGAAGCCCGGACTCTATATCGGGCAAGGCTCGAAAGTCCGTCTGAATGTGGAGAAGAACGGGATTGTGACAGTCTCCGTGAAATCTCCGAGAGTGGCTCTCGGCAGAAATTTCCTCAAGGACATCGATTTGAAGCTCGACAACCGGGACAGCAGTCTGAACGCCTCCGTGGCATGTTCGGCGGTTTCCGTGGCCGGGCTGAACCTTCTTGGCGACAATCTCATGCTTTACGCCAAGGATGACGGTTTCGGAATAGGATTCACCTACGACAACGGAACGGAGACGGCCAACAAAGGGGAACTCTATCTGTCCGGCAGACTCGGACGGTCTCATGGCGGGGATCTGACAGTCAACGCAAAGACCCTACCGTCCTACATCTGGTACAATGACGCGGCATGGAGCGTGTCTGAGTCCGCCATCGGGATGATCGGCAAGGATGTAAGGATCGACAACCTGACCGCAAGCCACGCCGACCAGTCCGTCAAGGTCAACGGAGGATATTCATCGACAGGGAAAGACACTCTTTCCGTCAACCTTGTGAGGTTTGACCTCGGGCTGATGAACAGTCTGATAGGCGACAACTTCGGAATCTCGGGGCTTGCGACCGGCCATGCCATCATCTTCTCTCCTTGGGAAAGTGGCGCCGGACTGATGATGAATCTGATCTCGGACTCCACAGAGGTGGCTGGACAAAGGGTGGGAACCCTCCGCCTGGCCAGTTCTCTGGATGACGGGAAGATGCACGTGATCGCCAAGAACGACATCGACGGGCGAAGGACACTCAACATCAACGGAGACTATTTCCCGAAGAGCCGCAGAATCGACGCCACCGCTGAACTGGACGGGTTCAACGCCGGCTACATCGCCCCCGTTCTGGAATCCGTGTTCAGCGAAATGGGTGGTTCGGTCAGCGGGAAGGTCAGGATAGGCGGGACATCGGACCTGTTGTCACTGTCAAGCGAAGGCACACGGTTCGACGACTTGCTTCTCAAGGTCGGCTACACGAATGTGCCCTACTATGTCACGGGGCCGTTCTCTGTCTCCGACAAGGGGCTGATCTTAGACGGTGTCACCATTCAGGACAGGTTTGACGGCACCGGAACGATCTCCGGAGGACTCTTTTACGACCACCTGAAAGATTTCAGGATGGACACCAGGATCAGGATGCGCGGGATCGAGGCCATTGACATGACCGAGAGCGACAACCAGACATTCTACGGACATCTTTTCGCCAGCGGCGATGTTCAGATCAAGGGTCCGCTCGAAGCCATTCTGCTGGATGCGGACGTCCGGACGGACAAGGACGGACACTTGCATATTCCGATAGACAATGCGTCCAACGACGGGAAGAACGACCTTCTGACCTTCAGGCAGGCCTTCAAGGAGATCCATATCGACCCTTACGAGGCCATGATGAGCAAGATGGCGTCCACGGGTGGAAAAGGCAGCGATTTCGGCCTGAAGCTCAGGGTCAATGCCACACAAGGGACGGAGGCGTTCGTGGAGATCGACAGGGCTGCCGGGAATGTGCTCAGCGGACGCGGGCAGGGTACAATAGACATTGAGATCCGACCGGCCAGGGATCTTTTCATGATCAACGGAGACTACTCCCTGAGATCGGGCAATTTCCACTTCAACGCCATGGACATCGCGAAGAGGGACTTCACAATCTCGGATGGAAGCACCGTCCGCTTCAACGGAGACGTTATGGACAGTGATCTGGACATCAAGGGAATATATTCGACAAAGGCGTCGGTGGCCACTCTGATCGCCGACACCTCGGCGGTCACCGCGAGAAGGACCGTCAACTGCGGCATCGGAGTGTCAGGGAAGCTGAAAGAGCCAAAACTTGCCTTCTCCATTGAGGTCCCGGATCTGGACCCGACCACGAAATCGAGGGTGGAGAGCGCCCTCAACACCGAGGACAAGGTTCAGCGCCAGTTCCTTTCGCTTCTGATCTCAGGCAGTTTCATGCCGGACGAGCAGTCGGGGGTCGTGAACAATACCAACATGCTGTACTCCAACGTGGCGGAAATCATGGCCGGGCAACTGAACAGCATCCTTCAGAAGCTCGACATCCCGCTTGACCTCGGACTGAACTATCAGTCCAGCGAGAGCGGCACGAACATATTCGATGTCGCCGTGTCAACGCAGCTTTTCAACAACAGGGTGATCGTCAACGGCAATGTCGGTAACAGGGATTATACCAAGGCCACCTCTTCATCCGGAGCCGATGTGGTCGGCAATCTGGACATAGAGATCAAACTGGACAAGTCCGGACAACTGAGGATGAACCTGTTCTCACATTCGGCCGATGACTACACCTCCTACCTGGACAACACTCAAAGGAACGGTGTCGGCATCGCTTACCAAAGGGAGTTCAACACATTCAAGGATTTCCTCAGGGACCTGTTCACGGGCAGAAAGAAGCGGGAGCGGAGGGCTGCGGCCTACGAGAACGTGCCACGGGAAGTGAAGCGGATCACGATTCCGAAAGAGAACGCAGAATCAGGCGACTCCGGAGAAACAACAAGGAAGATCAACAATTAATATTTTGGAAATATGGTAACTAACATCGCATTGGTGGCTCACGATTCCAGAAAGCAGGAGCTTCTGGACTGGGTCCGTTACAACGCCGGCTCACTCAAACGCTGTCATCTGTTCTGTACCGGAACGACAGGACGTCTGGTCTCGGAGGCTCTGACCGAAAAACTTGGCCCAGAGGCTCCTTCAATCGAGTGTCTGCTGAGCGGCCCTCTCGGAGGAGACTTCGAGATCGGAGGCCTGATCGCCGAAGGAAAGATAGACATGCTTGTGTTCTTCTGTGACAACCTCATCATGCAGGGACACCAGAACGACGTGATGGGGCTGACACGTCTGGCATCCCTGTACAACATCCCGTTCGCCACCAACCGCAGCACCGCCGATTTCATCATCTCATCCCCGCTCTACACCAGCGAGGAGTACCGACGCATAATCCCTGCCTGTATCGACTCCTACAAACACCGTAAACTCTAAACGCCCTCCCGGTGCCCATCAAGAGTTTTCATGCAGTAACCGGAGGTGAACTTATGAGGCCTTTTTTGCCAAAACGCTCGGAGCGGAGCGACGCAAGAGGTCTGGGGAGAACGCTCCCCGGTGCCCCTCAGGGGCTGTCACGAAGTGACTGGGGGGTTGAACTTACAGGCCTTTTTTGCCAAAACGCTCGGAGCGGAGCGACGCAAGAGGTCTGGGGAGAACGCTCCCCGGTGCCCCTCAGGGGCTGTCACGAAGTGACTGGGGGTTGAACTTACAGGCCTTTTTTGATGAAATCAAAAAAGGCCGGAATTTCGCAACTCCGACCTTTCCCACTTAATACAAACCTAATTATGAATAAAACGTATGAAAAATAGTTTTTTTTCACAAGTTAAAGGCCAGAATATAAAATCCTATTAGAACCAATTAACTCTTTGACCGCTAATAGGCATTATCCGTGCCAAATTAAATCTACAGCATAAAAATCATCGCAATTTGCCAAAAATCGAACATAAAGCATCAGATTTCAAATGAAGACACATCTGCTCAAAGCCATATTCACGATCCTTCTGCCACTCTCATCACAATCGGGACCGGCCGCTCAGGAAAAATCAGACACTACAGATCTTGCCAAAGCCTTCATGGCACCGGCAAAAGCAGCAAGGCCGCAGGTGTGGTGGCACTGGATGGACGGAAACATCTCAAAGGAAGGAATCCGCAAGGACATCGAGTGGATGAAACGAGCCGGGATAGGAGGGTTCCATCAGTTCGATGCCGGCGGGATCAACATGCCGAGAGCGGCCGATGTCAGACTCCCCTACCTTTCCGACGGATGGAAGGATGCGTTCAGATTCGCGCTCAACATGGCCGATTCTCTGGACATGGATGTCACGATAGCCAGCGCTCCCGGATGGAGTTCGACAGGCGGCACATGGGTGAGGCCGGAAGATGCCGTCAAAAAACTCGAATGGAGATCGGTTGACGTGCGTGGAGGAAAAATCTCGGTACAATTGCCCGAACTCTACAATGTTGTCGGGCCGTACCTTGACTACCGCACAGACAACGACCGCATTGTGATCAAGCCTTACGGAAAGGACCTGTACGTCATAGCGGTCAGGTTGCCATATTCAGACAAGCCGATGAAGGCATTGATGGAGCGGATAGAGGAAAGCGATTCTGTCATAACCTGCGAATTCAGGAAGCCTCAGACGATCAAAGCTCTGACACTCAAAAGCATGGCGATGTCGAACCGCCCGAGAAACGGCAAGCCTGAGTACATGAATATCCTTGAATGCAGCGACGATGGCATAAAGTGGAGCAAGGTCTGCGACATCGAGCCTACAGTGCTGCCGTACCTGACAATAGACGTTCCGCAGACATGCGCCCGGTTCTTCAGAATCAGAGGCAGGAAACTCGTCTCCGCGGAATTGTTCACAGTTACTAAAGTCAATCATTGCCAAGAACTTGGAGGATTCGGAATCATCCATGATTTCTGGAAATTCCACACACCGTACTCAAAGGATGCGATCAGGACATCAGACATCATCGACCTCACGGGCAGGATGACGGCCGATGGAAAACTTGAATGCTCGCTGCCGGCCGGACGCTGGAGAATCTACCGCTTCGGCTGGTCCATTACAGGGAAGACCAACCATCCCGCCTCTCCCGAAGCCACGGGACTGGAGGTTGACAAACTGGATCCTGATGCATGGATGAGATATTTCCACACCTACGTGGAACTATATAAGGAAGCATCGGGCGGGATGCTCGGCGGGAAAGGAATAAGCCATCTTCTGGTTGACAGCTACGAGGCGGGTCCCTGCACGTGGACTCCGAAGATGGCAGAGGAGTTCAAGGCGCGCCGGGGCTACGACCTGACCCTGTGGCTGCCGGTTCTTGCCGGAGAGATCATCGGCAGTTCCCTGATGAGCGAGCGATTCCTCTGGGACTGGCGCAGAACCCTCGGCGAACTGTTCTGCGAGAACTATGACCGGATCAACGACATCATCAATGAATATGGTCTCTCCGGCCGCTACACGGAATCCCATGAGGGAGGCCGCGCCTACACCGGAGACGGAATGGATCCGAAGATCAAGGCCACAATCCCTATGGCGGCGATCTGGATGGAGAACACGCCTACAGGCTCCTCAGTACCGTCAGCGATCTGCGACATTCGTGAATCAGCCTCTGTGTCACACATCTACGGACAGCCGTTAGTCGCCGCGGAATCATTCTCAGTGAACGGGGACGAAGGCAGGGCCTACACCTATTGTCCTGAGAACATGAAGTACATCGCCGATGTCGGACTCAGTGCCGGACTCAACAGATTCGTCATCCACGAATCAGCCTCACAGCCGAACGACCGCTACCTGCCGGGACTTCAACTGTTCCGTTACGGACAATGGCTGCACAGGAACGAGACATGGGCGGAATATGCCGGAGTGTTCACCGACTACCTTGCCCGGTCAAGCGCGATGCTTCAGCAGGGGACCTCGGTCGCTGACATATTATTATACTATGGAGAAGATCTGAACATCACAGGTCTGTACGGAGGAGACTCGTTCAGTTCCCTGCCGCAAGTTCCCGACGGCTATAACTATGATTTCGCCAACCCTACGGTGATCAGGACAGGCGTGAGGGCAGAGAACGGGAAACTTGTGGCGCCGTCGGGAGCCTGTTACCGGGTCTTGTGGATGGACAGGAACTGCGATGTCATGTCGTTGGATATTCTTGTAAGAATCAAGGAGTTCGCCGATGCCGGAGTCATCATCTGCGGCCATGAGCCCCGGCAATGCGCCGGACTGAAGGCCGACGACATGGCTTTCGCCTCCATTGTCGACGATGTCTGGCATTCGGGAAGGAAGAATGTGTTTGCCGACGGCATCGGGGACTGCCTGAGACGAAGCGGAATCGCACCGGATTTCCGGGTGACGGTCACTTCGCAGGCTGAACACATGGACTCCGGCGAGGCCCAGGCTAATGCTCCGGACAGCTACGGGGACTTCAAATATGTTCATAGAACCCTCCCGGACAGCACCCAGATCTACTGGACAAGGAACTTCTCCGGCAAGGATGCCAATGTGGAACTCAGTTTCAGGGACGGAGGGAAGTTCGCAGCCGTCTTCAACCCGGAGAACGGAGAGGTCACGGATGTGGAGGTCCGGCAAACCGACGGCCGGTCAACCGTCCCGCTTCCGCTGCTTTCCGCTGACGCCAGATTTGTCGTGCTGTCCAACAGACCGCAGATCACGGTGCCGGAGGACACGCTCGGAGTCAATGCGGCGGACTCCACCGAAGCGCAGGTTCCGGATGTAATCCGGACTGTGGATTCAGCGTGGCAGGTTCATTTCGAACAGAAAAACGGCGGCACCGCCGACGAGGAGTTCACGGAACTGATGTCCTGGACCAGGAAAGGGAACCCTGTGGTGAAGTATTTCTCCGGCACGGCCGTTTATAGGACCACAGTGGAGATCGACTCCACCATGCTCGCCGCCCACGGAAAGATGTTCATTGATCTCGGTGTAGTCAAGAACCTCGCGGATGTCTTCATCAACGGCATTCAGGCCGGCGTCCTTTGGAAAGCCCCGTTCATGACCTCCGACATCAAACCGCTCCTGAAAGAGGGCGGCAATCTTTTGGAAATCAAGGTGACCAATGTCTGGAGAAACCGGATGATCGGAGACGTCCAGCCCGAAGAGAAACATCCCGTCACAGCCATCCGCCGCTTCTACAAAGCCGGCGACAAACTTCTTCCTTCCGGTCTGCTCGGCCCGGTCAGGATTCTCGGGAAGTACTGAGAAGCTGTTTTGATTTGTTTGTTTGAAGGGTAAGAGCAAGCTCTTTCCCTGC
>CAVIGZ010000037.1:0-18246 GCA_963642565.1 Bacteroidaceae bacterium
TCCACGTCCGGACAGTTCGTAGCCGAAGTGTGTGGCGTAACTTCCCAGACTGCGGGAGGTTCCCTGTCCGAGGACGGTGCCCCCGTCAATACCCGCGAAAAAACCGCGCCCGGCATTTTTGCTTTCGAGATTCTTTTCAGAAGCGATGGCAGCAGTGCCCGTCATGAAGAACAGGATCACCAGCGACGCCACCTGTGCGATCTTCCGTTTCTTTTTATTATCAGTCGCTGTCTTTCTCACTTTGCAGGTTAGAGTGGTTATACATCCGCTTGCTCGTAGAAGAGCGAATGCAAGATGGCCATTTTTTCGGAATGAACTGCAAAAAACAGTCATTGTTTTATAATATTCCGTCAAGTGGATGCATTATTTTGTCAATAGATGGCTGAAAATAAAAAATGAGGGTAACTAAAAGTCGAAAGACTGATAGTCACTCTCTTTTTTGTTGTCTATGGCAAGCTGCAGCCGCTACGCAACTCTGCACTAAAAAAAAGAGGATGACCCTTTTTAGTCATCCCCCTTTGTGGTCCCAGTAGGGCATGATCCTACGACCCCCTGATTATGAGTCAGATGCTCTAACCAACTGAGCTATGGGACCGGTTCCCGGCAAAAATGACCGGGATTATCGGTGTGGACGGAACGGTCTCCAAGACCGCACCGTCTCAATCTGAAGCCTCAGACTTTGATCTCAACCTCAACGCCGGAAGGAAGCTCAAGCTTCATGAGGGCATCTACGGTCTTGGCATTGCTGTCATCGATGTCCAGAAGCCTGCTGTAGGCGCTAAGCTCAAACTGCTCGCGGGACTTCTTGTTGACGAAAGTCGAGCGATTGACAGTGAAGATCTTCTTGTTGGTAGGGAGCGGAATAGGACCGTTCACCTTCGCACCAGTAGCCTTCACGGTGTCCACGATCTTGGCGGCTGACTTGTCAACCAGCATGTGATCGAATGATTTGAGTTTTATTCTGATTTTTTGACTCATATCAAAATTACTTAATTACGATTTAACACTCTTACTCGTCATCATCAGAGAGCTTGTAGCCGCTCTTCTCGATAACGTCCTTGGCCAGACTGGCAGGAACCTCGGCATAGTGGTCGAAAGTCATCGTGCTGGTCGCGCGGCCGGATGAGAGGGTTCGCAGAACCGTCACATAACCGAACTGCTCGGCGAGCGGAACGAAGGCCCTTACTATCCTCGCGCCGTTGGCGGTGGAATCCATAGCCTGGATCTGGCCGCGGCGGCGGTTGAGGTCACCCACGATGTCACCCATGTAGTCCTCCGGGGTCACAACCTCAAGGGACATGATAGGCTCAAGGAGAACAGGCTTTGCCTTCGGGCAGGCATGGCGGAACGCCAGACGGCCGGCCATTTCGAATGAAAGCTGGTCTGAATCGACAGGGTGGAAGGAACCGTCAAGCACGGTAACTTTCATCGACTGAACCTCGTAACCGGCGAGAACACCGTTGGCCATAGCGGCCTTGAAGCCCTTCTCGATGCAAGGGATGAATTCCTTAGGAATATTTCCGCCCTTGACCTGGTTATCAAACTGAAGACCTGTCACGCCCTCATCGGCAGGACCGATCTCAACGATGATGTCGGCGAACTTACCGCGACCGCCGGTCTGCTTCTTGAAGACCTCACGGTGCTGCACGGCGGCGGTGATGGCCTCTTTGTAGTTGACCTGCGGAGCACCCTGATTGATCTCGACACCGAACTCACGGCGGAGACGGTCCACGATGATGTCAAGGTGAAGCTCACCCATTCCGCTGATGACCGTCTGGCCGGTCTCGTGATCAGACCTCACGGTGAACGTAGGGTCTTCCTCGGCGAGTTTGCCAAGGGCGATGCCAAGCTTGTCCAGGTCGCCCTGGGTCTTAGGCTCGACAGCGATACCGATGACAGGATCAGGGAATTCCATTGATTCGAGTACAATCTGATGATCCTCGTTGCAGATGGTGTCTCCTGTACGGAGATCCTTGAATCCGACGGCGGCGCAGATGTCTCCGGCCTCAACGAACTCGATAGGGTTCTGATGGTTGGAGTGCATCTGGTACAGACGCGCGATTCTTTCCTTCTTTCCGGTACGGACGTTATAGACATAGGAACCGGCGTCAACCCGTCCCGAGTACACCCTCATGAAAGCAAGACGGCCGACGAACGGATCCGTGGCTATCTTGAAGACGAGGGCGCAGAACGGTTGCGCGGCATCCGGAAGAAGATCCTCTTCCTCTCCGGTCTTTGGGTCGGTGCCTTTCACCACACCCTTGTCGAGCGGAGAAGGAAGGTAACGCATCACGGCGTCAAGGAGGAACTGAACACCCTTGTTCTTGAATGAGGAACCGCAGCAGGCAGGAACGATCTGCATAGAGATCGTACCCTTGCGAAGGGCCGCGATGATCTCATCCTCCGAGAGGGAGTCCGGATTCTCGAAATACTTCTCCATGAGAGCCTCGTCGCATTCGGCGGCAGCCTCGACGAGTTTGTCTCTCCATTTCTCGACCTCTCCGGCCATGTCCGCCGGAACGTCCTTTATTTCATAGTTGACCAACTCCTCTCCCGAATCGTAATAAATCGCTTTTCTGGAGACAAGGTCGATGATGCCTTTGAACTTGTCCTCGGCTCCGATAGGGAGACAGATCGGGACAGCCTTGGCGCCGAGCTTTGTGTAGATTTCCTCAACGCAGGCGAGGAAATCAGCTCCGACACGGTCCATCTTGTTCACGTACGCGATCTTCGGAACTCCGTACTTGTCGGCCTGACGCCATACAGTCTCGGACTGAGGCTGAACGCGTCCAACGGCGCAGAAAGTAGCGACAGTTCCGTCGAGCACACGGAGCGAACGCTCCACCTCAACGGTGAAGTCGACGTGACCCGGAGTGTCGATCAGGTTTATCTGATAAACGTGATCGTTGTAATGCCAGAACGCTGTGGTGGCGGCGGAGGTGATGGTGATACCCCTCTCCTGCTCCTGAACCATCCAGTCCATCGTGGCAGCCCCTTCATGTACCTCACCGATCTTGTGAGTCTTTCCGGTGTAGTACAGAATACGCTCGGATGTAGTCGTCTTTCCGGCATCGATGTGGGCCATGATGCCGATGTTTCTTGTGTAAGTAAGATCTCTTTTAGCAGCCATCTGCGAATAAAATTAGAAACGGAAGTGGGCGAACGCCTTGTTGGCCTCCGCCATCTTGTGCATATCCTCTTTTCTCTTGAATGCACCACCTTCGTTGTTGTAGGCGGCAACGATCTCTGCACAAAGTTTTTCTGCCATCGAGTGGCCGGAACGCTTGCGGGCGAAGCTGATCAGGTTCTTCATTGAGAGCGAGACTTTCCTTTCCGGACGCAACTCGGTAGGCACCTGGAAGTTTGCACCTCCTACACGACGTGACTTGACCTCGATCTGAGGGGTAACGTTTTCGAGTGCCTTCCTCCAGATATCCAGAGGAGCCTTGTCAGAATCCTTCATCTTCTCGCCTACCATGTCAATGGCATCGTAAAAAATAGAATACGCGATACTCTTCTTCCCCTGCAACATAAGGTTGTTCACGAAACGGGTCACCTCGACATCGTGAAACTTAGGATCAGGAAGTAGAATCCTCTTTTTAGGCTTCGATTTTCTCATTGTGAGTAAAAATTAAAGGTGATAAAGATAATGAAACGGACTACTTCTTAGATTTCTTCGGCTTCTTCGCTCCGTAGAGAGAACGGGACTGTGTCCTTCCTTCCACGCCAGCGGTGTCCAAAGCTCCTCTAAGGATGTGGTAACGCACACCAGGGAGATCCTTCACACGACCTCCGCGGACCAGCACGATGCTGTGCTCCTGAAGGTTGTGGCCCTCGCCCGGAATGTAGGCATTGACCTCTTTGGAGTTGGTAAGGCGTACCCTGGCAACCTTTCTCATCGCTGAGTTAGGCTTCTTAGGGGTCGTCGTGTAAACACGCAGACATACGCCCCTCTTCTGAGGACAAGCGTCCAACGCACGTGACTTGCTTTGAGAGACAAGGCTCACGCGTCCTTTGCGAACTAATTGTTGAATTGTTGGCATAAATGATTGTAAATCTAATATTTATGTTCCCCAAAAATAATTTGGGGCTGCAAATTTACGGATAATTCTTCAATTAACAAAGCATCAGGCGAATAGATTCACGCAGATTTGCATGACAAAACGTTGCAATTGCCGGAAAATGGCTATCTTTACCGGACAATTCATCGCCGTCCGCCACCGGCACAGACGGGTGGCAGGGGATGAATATCGCTGAAATCAATATTTAAATATTCTATGAAAAAGAATCATTTACTTGTCTGCGCGGCGCTGCTTCTTCTTTGCGCGACCGGGTTCGCACAGACCCCGAAGGCCAATTACGCTCTCGCCGAACGGTTTTCGGCGAAAAGGGTCAACCAGATGGTGTTCTCCACGCAGGTCACGCCCAACTGGTTCAAGGACGGCGACAGGTTCTGGTACAGCTGGAGGACTCCGCAGGGGACGCACTATTATATTGTCGATCCGGTGAAAGGGACCAAATCCGAGGTGTTCGACATGGACAGGCTCGCGATGCGGATCACCGAGATTGTCCGCTACCCGTTCGAGGCCAAGCATATTCCAATCAGGGACTTGGAGCTGAAAGATGACAAGGCGTTCACCTTCAGCATCGTCTCCGGGCTTCAGAACGACAGGGACACGACGTATTTCCGCTATGAGATAGCAACTGCGAAGCTTGACACCGTGGCGAAGGAAAAGGACAAGTACCCGCGTTGGGCCTCGATCGCACCAAACGGAGAATTCGGAGTCTATGCCAAGGGATCCAACCTCTGGGTGATGGATTCGACCAGCCTCCGCAAGGCCGCCAAGGACGAGAAGGACAGCACGATCGTGGAGCATCGCCTGACCACGGACGGAATCCGCCAGTTCGGCTACGGCTACGGCAACTACGCCGGCGACACCGAGGCGGACTCCACCAAGAGGCACTATCCCGGGGAGCTTGTCTGGTCTCCTGACTCGAAGCGTTTCGCGACGATGAAATGGGACACAAGAAAACTGGATGAGCTGTGGGTCATAAATTCCGTGAAGGGGAAACGCCCTGAACTGGAGACCTACAAGTACCAGATGCCGGGTGAGCCCGGGGCCGCGGGCTACCTTTACATGTTCACGATGAATGACGACCGCGCCGGAGCTTCCGCCAAGGAGATCAAGTGCCGGGCGTTCAAGGATCAGGAGGTGTCTCTGCAGAGCGCCAGAAGGACGGCCAAGGACAACTATCTGGATTTCTGGAAGAACGAATGGCTGGGCGACAACTCCGGATTCTATCTCGTGCGTCAGAGCCGCGACCTCAAGAGGCTGGACCTCTGCTGGGCGGGCGTGGATTCCGACTCCACAAAGACCATCATCTCCGAAAGGGAAAGAACCTACGTGGAGTACCGTACCCCATTTCTTATCGGTGGCGGGAAGCAGATTCTCCACTGGTCGGAGCGCAACGGATGGGCGAACATATACCTCTATGACAATGACGGCACTCTGGTCAGGAACCTCACCGACGGGGCTTTCCATGTGGAGGACATTCTCGGCGTCAACGAGAAGGAGGGCTACATCCTGCTGAGCGCCTGCGGCGTGAACAAGGACGAGAATCCTTACCAGATGCACACGTTCAGGGTGCCGCTCTCCGGAGGCGCTCTCCAGCAGCTGGACATGGACGACATGGACGTGCTCTCGAAAGCGAGCGATGACGCGAAGTACTTCGTCGCCAACTACTCAAGGGTTGACCGGACTCCGGCGGTGGCTCTGTTCTCGGCCGCCGGCAGGAAGGTAGCCGATCTGGAGACCGCCGACCTCAGCCTTCTCTTCGAGGCCGGCTACAAGTTCCCGGAGAGGTTCAAGGTGAAGGCCGCGGACGGCGTGACCGACCTCTACGGAGCGATGTACAAGCCTTATGACTTCGACTCCACGAGGGTCTATCCGATCTGCGACTATGTCTATCCGGGACCTCAGGTGGAGGCGAACAACATCTCCTGGAGCAAGGGCTTCACCCGCACGGACAGGCTCGCCCAGCTGGGGATGATCGTCATCACTGTCGGCAACCGCGGAGGACACCCGAACCGCTCGAAGTGGTACCACAACTACGGCTACGGCAACCTGCGGGACTACGGCCTTGAAGATCAGAAATATGCCATCCAGCAGCTCGGGGCGAGACACTCGTTCATCGACCTTGACAGGGTGGGAATCCACGGACATTCAGGCGGAGGATTCATGAGCACGGCGGCGATTCTGAAATACCCTGACTTCTTCAAGGTGGCGGTCTCCTGCGCCGGCAACCACGACAACAGCATCTACAACCGCTGGTGGAGCGAGCAGCATCACGGAATCCTGGAGAAGATCGACAAGGGTGACACCACGTTCGTGTACAGCATCAAGACCAATCCGGAGATCGCCGCCAATCTGAAGGGGCATCTGATGCTCGTGCACGGCGACATCGACAACAACGTGCATCCCGCCAACACGATCCGCGTGGTCAACGCCCTGATCCGGGCCAACAAGAGGTTCGACATGCTCATCCTCCCCGGCCAGCGTCACGGCTTCGGCGACATGAACGAGTATTTCTTCTGGCGCATGGCCGACTACTACGCCGAGTGGCTGATCGGAGACTCCGAGCGCCGGAAACCGGACATCACGCAGATGAACAACGACTGACCCGATCCGGTCACTGAACCCGCAGAAAGTCGCTTCGACGGACTCGGCGGCCGACCAGGCTCACCAACCGGCGAAGTGACCGGATGTCTTTCATTCGGATCCGAGATGATGCTCAATCTTGGAGCGGAGTGAGCCTTGACCGTAGCCGGACCAGATGTCGATGACCTTGCCTTCCGGAGAGATGAGGACGAAGTGCGGGATGCCGTTAACCTGATACGCGGCGGAAAGGCCTGTACCCCAAGCCTTCAGTTCGTTCCATTCAATGCAGTCAGACTTCTTCTCCTTCAAAGCTTTTTTCCAGGTCTCCTTGCCATCCAGACTCAGGCGGACAAAGGCCAGTCTGTCGACGTACTTCCTGGCTGTCCCATTACCTTCGGGAATGGACTCCATGCACGGACCGCAGCCGACGCTCCAGAAATCCAGAAGGATGTACTTGCCGGAGAACTCGGACAGATGACGGACGTTCCCCTCCGCATCGTAAAGGTCGCCGTCAGCCATAGCGTCGCCGACACTGACAGTTTTCGGCGGATTCAGGGAAGCGGTGATTATCCTGCCCTGGCCGGTCTCCAGATCCGCAGGAGAAAGCCTTGAATAAAGGCCGTAGATCAATGCCGAGTCAACTTTTCCGTAGCCGCTCCTGAATGCCTGGGCCTGCAGGGCCATCTCATCAAGCCATTTCGCCGTGACGGGAGCCGTCCTCATATATTCAAGAACCTTATGGTCGGAGATGCTGTCAAACGGCTCGTAGAGTCTTCTCAAGGAATCCACCTTCCTCCAGGCCGCGCGCCTTTCCTCGCCGCCAAGCCCTCTTATGTCCTTCAGGATGTCAGCCTCCTCAACCTGATGAATCAGAGACTCCCTTTTTTCAGGAAACCTGACGGCCATAAAGTCATTCTCGTCTTTCTGCTCCCTGATGCGGCTCCTGACCTTCCAGGTAAGAATCAGATTGTCCTCGCCGGTGACTGTCACTTTCTCTCCGGCCCCGACCCAGACAGGAAGGATGCAGTTAGGGAAACCTTTGCTCAATGAATATATCCCCAATTGAGACGGCTTTCCTGAAACAGTGTCGCGGAATTCAAACCTGCCGTCAATGACCGTGTCCCTCGCGACGACGGACATCGACCGCCCGTCTCTCTTAAAAAGTTCAATGACAACGCTGTCGGGAATATTCTTTATCCGTCCCTCGATAAGGTACTCCCCTTCTCCGACACTCCGGTCAGTACATCCAATGGATAGACAAACCGCGGCAAACGCCGCCATCACACTTAAACTCTTCATATTCAATAAAATTGTTAATGCGATTCATTATCATTCCAGCCCTGGGCGAGGATAGGATGCTCCAGGCCGTCAGGCGAGACGAGCACCGTGCCGACCTCAGGCTGGGCGAGATGGCCGATGATGTCGAAAGTCTGGAAGTCCCGGCGGAACTTCTCGGCGGAGAGGATCGGAATCGTGAACAGCAGCCGGAAATCATCCCCTCCGTTCATCGCGGCCGAAACCGGATCAATGTCCAGTTCCTTGCCGGAGGCGAAGCTGTTGCCCTCGAAAGGAATCTTGTCGGCGTAGATCTTGACCCCGAGACCGGAATCCCTGCCGAGCCTTTTCACTGCGTCGGAAAGCCCTCTGGAGACCAGATAGCCGTTTGAAGGGTAGATCTGCGCCTCCTCAAGCCTGTCCACCACTGAAGCGTTGAGTTCCGGCTTGAGGTAGCTGCCGATCAGCATCCTGTACTTCTCAAGCTGAGGCTGGACGGAATCGTCTTCGGTCCTGTCGAAAGCCTTTTTGCCACGCTCCAGGATCTGCTGACCGAGGAAAGCGGCTCCGAGACTTCCCGACACGCAGACAAGATCCTTGCTCCGGGCCTTGACGGTGCGTCCGCCGGTCAGCTTGAATTCCTCCCCGACGGCGCTGACACTGATGGAAAGTCCGTTCGGAGAGGGAAGCAGATCAAGATCCAAAGAACTGAATCCATGCTCCTTGGCCGCGGTGACGATGCCATGCCATAGATCCTTTATGTGACTGAAATCCAATTTGGCGGAGACTCCGAGCCTTACCGACAGCGTCCTTGGGTGCGACAGTCCGGCGTAGATTTCCCCGGCGACGGCCACAACCGACTTGTAGCCAAGATGCTTGAGCGGGAAATAGGTCAGGTCGAAGTCTATCCCCTCCACAAAAAACCGTGAGGCCAAGCGGACAAGACTTCCAGCCCGAGGCTCGAATCCGTTTCTGTCAGAGCGGGAGAAGCCGCTGCCCTTGAAAAGCAGGTCCATGGCCTGCTCCTTTCCATATTCATTGAATGTCTTTTCCGCCATGATCGCGATGCTTTTTATGATGATTTCCGGATGGCACTGTGGTTTCGCAGGAATATTCACTAAATCTGTCATCCATAAGGCAAAATTAGCACAATTTGTTAAATTTGCAGTCCACATATTGTTCTTGAATATGATAATTTAAAGAAATAATGCTATGAGAAGAGTGATTTTTGTCCTTATGGCGGCTCTTATGACGCTGCCGGCGAGTGTGACCGCAAAAAGCAGGAAACCGGCTGACATCACAGTGATTTCCTACAACATCCGCGTGGGTACGGCCAAAGACGGGACCAATTCCTGGGAATACCGTTACCCGGCCTCGGCGATGATGATCATGGACCAGAAGCCGGACATATTCGGAGTTCAGGAAGCCCTTGACTTCCAGGTCAAGTACCTTGAGGAGTACTGCCCGGGCTACGAGTCAATCGGCGTGGGACGCGAAGACGGGAAGCACAAGGGAGAGCACATGTCCATCTTCTACAACAAGAAGAGCATCAAGCTTGTCAAATGGGGGACATTCTGGCTTTCGGAGACTCCCGAGAAACCGTCAATGGGCTGGGATGCCGCATGTTTCCGCTCCGCCACCTGGGCTTTGATGAAGGACAAGGCCAGCGGCCGAAAGTTCTACTATGTCAACACGCATCTTGACCACGTCGGCTGGGAGGCGCGCAAGAACGGTCTGAAACTTATCGTGGAAAGGATCGCGGAAATCAACCCGAAGAACTTTCCCATGATCCTGACCGGTGACTTCAACATGAGGCCTGACCGTCCTGAATTCGATGATCTCAAGAAAGTGATGCAGAGCGCCCGCAAGGTAGCCGTCAAGACCGACCATCACAGCACCTACAACGACTGGGGCAAGACTTTGGACGGAGACATCATCGACTACATCTGGTTCAAGGGATTCAGCAGCTGCACCGAGTACCAGACCATCACGAAGCCGTACATGGAAAGGACGTTCATCTCCGACCACTACCCTATCCGGGCCACGCTGATCTTCTAAGGCTCACGCAGCGGAAAGCGAGACTTCACACAGCGATTGTTTAGCGAATATATTCAAAAATGAGAAAGTTGATTATCCTCGCTGCGGCCGCCGCTCTGACGGTTCAGGCTTTCGCTCAGGGGACGGCGTTGAGGCAGGATTCTCCGGAGCGTCACGGGATGAAACCGGAGAAACTCGCCCGGGTTGACAGTGTGATAAACGAAGCGATAGCGGCCAAGGAGATTCCGGGAGCGGTGCTCTCAGTCATCAGGAGCAACGACATCGTTTACCTGAAGGCCTATGGCAACAAGTCAGTTGTTCCGACTGTGGAGCCGATGACGACGGAGACCCTCTTCGACCTCGCCTCGGTCAGCAAGTGCGTGGGCACGACACTGTCTTTCATGCAGCTGATAGAGAACGGGTACGTCCGTCTCACCGACAACGTAGACAGGTACATCCCCGACTTCAAGCCTTGGACAGACCCTGAGAGCGGGGAGACTGTGGACATCACCGTCCGCGACCTCCTGACCCACTCTTCCGGCCTCACTCCGTACATCAACGCCGACAGCTTCGTCAAGGAATACGGTGGCGACAATCCCGAGAAGCTGGAACGGTACATCGCCACCAAGGTCAAGCGGAACTTCCGTCCGGGAACAGACTTCATGTACAGCTGCCTGAACTTCGTCACCCTCCAACGGATCCTCGAAAGAGTGACGGGTGAGAAGCTTCATGAATATGCCCGGAAAAACGTCTTCGATGTCCTCGGGCTGAGACACACCTGCTATTTTCCTATGACAGAGGGTCCTGCGGTTGACAATTCGGCCGAGCTGGCCGGACTCTGCGCCCCGACCGAAGTGCAAGCCGACGGCAAGCCGCTTGTGGCGCAGGTCCATGACCCGATGGCCCGCATGATCATGAGCGGCAATTCCGGCAACGCCGGAGTGTTCTCCAATGCCGGAGACCTGTCCGTCATCTGCGCGGCGATCATGAACGGGGGATGTCTCGTGGACAAAAAGGGCCGTGCCTTGGAAAACACCCGGATCCTCAGTCCGGTCACGGTAAGGCTTATGACCGCGATTCCTCCGCAGAACGCTCCTTCTGTCGGACGCGCCCTCGGCTGGGACAAGAAAAGCTCGCATAGCGGCCCGCGCGGAGACCTGTTCAATCCGGAGACCACGATCATGCACACCGGCTACACCGGAACCTCCATCGTGATCGACATGGAGAGCAGGACGGCGATTGTTCTGCTCACACACAGGGTTCACCCCGAGGACAAAGGCGGCGTGGGCCGTCTCCGCGCCCTTGTGTCCAACATCGTGGCCGGATCGATCATCCGGAACAACTGAACATGACCGCTCTTTTACCTATTTACATCTAGCGTAATCAGCCGAATAACTTACGTTTGAATATTCTCACGGCCAGAAGCAGCATTCTTTCCACCGGCAGGAACGCCGAAAGCCCCCTCAAACCCGAAAAAAACATGTTGGACGGAGTGAACGCCTCCTTGACATCCGACAGAGACTCGCGCAAGAGAACTTCCCTGCGGTCCAAACATGCCCGGACGTCCTTCTGAGCCGATTCCAGCTCGTTCATCGTCTTGATCTCGGAATATCTCATAGCCTATTTGTCTCCGTCAAAGAAAAGCTTGATGAACATCGGGACAAACGTGTTGCGGAACAGCCTCTTCCTCAACAGGATGACAATCGCCAGGATTGCTGCGAACACTGCGGCCACAATCCCTGCTCCGGCAGCATAGCTGCCGATCAGTTCCCCTATCCACATCACACCGCCGATGGCAAGAGCGGTCAGGATGACGGACACGATAAAAAGGACAAGCAGCATGTAAAGCAACTTGCCAAGTGTCAGGGAAAGCCCCTTGACCGTCCTCAACTTAAGATCGTCAATCCTGGCCTCGACATACTCCGCCGCATTCTTGCCGGCATCCTCAATAGGTTTTGTGAACTCGCTCATCCTAAAGCATTTTCAGACTGTGTTCCGACACCCTCACTGTCATCCTCAAGGGCGCTCTCAAGTCTTTCAAGACCTCCGAGAACCCGTTTTCTGACATCCTCCTTCAACTTTTTCGTCTCCTCACCCTTGTCCGAGGCGAGCCACAGCCCCAAGGCCACTCCGGCCGCCGCCCCGGCCACAAACGCCAATAATGAATCACCTTTCATAACATCCGATTTTAGTAAATATAATGATAATCCGTTACTTTCTGACGGGAGCGCACTGGACTCCGAGGATCTTCAGGGCGGAGACAAACTCGGTGGTGACGGCGACCTTGTATTTGGTGGAATGGAATTCTATCCTGTACTTGGTCTGTGGGTCGTAAAGGGACATCTTGAGAGGAACCGTACCCCGGTTCGCCTGGACAAGAGACACAAGATCCTTGCGGAACCTCCCGGTCAGCATCGGGGTGGTCACGCTGATGGAGAAAGCGCTCAGCATCGTCTCGTTGACGTTGCCGAGGAGCATTATCTTCTTCACCCTGAAAGCATAAGGCGACGTCTTTCCCTGGGCGCGCTCCTCAGGCTTGATGAAGTACTTCTCCTCGATGTCGCCTTCGATGTAAAGGTTCTCGTGCGGCTTCATGTAACTCATGAAAGCCTCGTGGTCGCGGCCGAACAGAGTCAGTTCGTAGGCCCCGCTGTAATCCTCCAGTTTCGTCTTTGAATATGGCTTCCCGGTTTTCGTGGTAAGGGTGCCGCATTCGGTCACCAGACCGGCCACCGCAACCTTCATCTTCTTCTTTGAGGCCTCGCACTCCGCCACCTGCTTGTTCAGATTCGCAAGTTCACAGTTAGTAAAACTCTCTATTTCAAAGGCGTACTTATCCAGAGGATGGGAGGAGATGTACATCCCGACATATTCCTTCTCCTTCTGGAGCCACTCGAAGTCATCATCGGGGCCTGTCATCTCCGGGATTTCCGGACGCACAGGCTTCATCTCCTCGGCCTCGCCGAAAAGCGAAGCAGCGGCATCGACGGCATCCTGACTGTAAAGGCTGGAATATCTCGCAAGCTCATCGATGAACAGGTTGCCGCCGCGGCAAGGCAGGAAGAACTGTCTGCGGCGGATGCCGAACGAATCGAAGCCTCCCGAATACACCAGACACTCTATCGCCTTCCTTCCCAGCGAGTTGCCAAGCCTCTCCACGAAATCGAATATGTCGGTGTAGGTCCCGCCTGCGGTCCTGTCCGCGATGATCGCCTCCGCCACGTTGGAGCCGAAGCTCTTGATTCCTTTCAGACCGAAACGGATGTTGCCGTCCTTGTTGACGGTGAAGTGAGTGTACGACTCGTTGACATCCGGATTCAGAACCTTGATCTTGTGAGCCTTGCAATCAGAAAGAATCTTCTTGATCTCCGGCATGTTCGACAGGTTGCAGGAGAGGTTGGCGGCGAAGAACTCGGCCGGGTAGTGGCATTTGAGCCAGCCGGTCTGGTAGGAGACCCATGCATAGCAGGTGGCGTGGGACTTGTTGAAGGCGTACTGCGCGAACTTCTCCCAGTCCTTCCAGATCTTGTCCAGCATCTTCTCCGGATGGCCGTTGGCCTTGCCTCCCTCCATGAACTTGTCCTTGAGCTCGTTCAGGATGGCTATCTGCTTCTTGCCCATCGCCTTGCGGAGTTTGTCCGCCTGACCCTTCGTGAAGCCGGCCAGTTTTTGGGAAAGAAGCATCACCTGCTCCTGATAGACCGTCACGCCGTAGGTGTCCTTGAGGAACTCCTCCATCTCCGGGAGGTCATATTCAATAGGCTTCAGGCCCAGTTTCCTGTCAACGAAGTCCGGGATGTAGTCCATAGGACCCGGCCGGTAGAGGGCGTTCATCGCGATGAGATCCTCGAAACGCTCCGGATGCAGCCTCTGGAGCCAGGTCTTCATGCCCTCGGATTCAAACTGGAAGACGCTGTCCGTGTCGCCGTGGCCGTAGAGTTCGTAGGTCGGCTTGTCGTCAATCGGAATCGCCTCGATGTCGATGTCCGTCCCGAAGCGCAACTTGATGTTGTCCAGACATTTGTGGATGATGGACAGGGTATTCAGTCCGAGGAAGTCCATCTTGAGCATCCCGACCTCCTCGATGTAGTGGCCGTCATACTGCGAAGTCCAGACGTACTGTCCGGAATCCTTGTCCATCGAGAGGCAGATGGGAATGTAGTCGGTCAGGTTTCCCCGTCCGATGATCGTGGCGCAGGCGTGCATCCCGACCTGACGGATGCAGCCCTCCAGTTTCTGAGCGTATTTCAGGACCTCTTTCACCTGCTCCGTGCCATTCTCCAGTTCCTCCTTGAACTCCGGCACGAGGCGGTAGCAGTTCTTAAGGGTGATCTTGACATCCGTGTCTTCCGGCCCTTTCTGGAAAGTCTTTCTCACGGTCTTCTTCTGTCCCGGATTGTCGGGGTCATCAACCTCGACATCCTTTTCCACAACCTTGAACCCAGGCTTGAGTTCATCCAGTTCCGGATTGAAGAGATACTCCTTCTCCACCTTTTCGCTCAGGCGGTCAGGGACCATTCCGGAAAGCCGGTTGGACTCGTCGATCGGCAGGTCGTGGATCCGCGCCACATCCTTGATGGCACCCTTGGCGAGCATCGTGCCGAAGGTTATCACGCGGGAGACGTGATCCTTGCCGTAGGAGTCCTCGACGTATTTATGCGCCAGAGGCAGATCCTCGAAATCCACGTCGATGTCCGGCATGGAGATCCGGTCCGGATTCAGGAATCGCTCGAACAGGAGCTGGTACCTGATAGGATCCAAGTTGGTGATCCCCAGACAGTAGGCCACAACGGAACCCGCGGCGGAGCCACGTCCCGGACCGACCATGCTTCCCTTCGCCCTTGAAGCCGCGATGTAGTCCTGCACGATCAGGAAGTAGTCCGGGAAACCCATCCTGCAGATGGTCTTGAGCTCGAAGTCTATTCTTTCGGACTGTTCCTCGTTCAAGGTTTCGCCGTAGCGTTTCTTGGCTCCCTCGTAGGTAATGTGGCAGAGATAGGCCACGGACCTGCAGAACTCATCGCCCCGGTAATTGCCTTTCTTGTCGCACTTTCCGACTTCGATGACATCCTTGTAGAGTTCCAGGTAGCTGTCCAGGTCGTCGAGGAATGCCTGGTCAATCTGATACTTCGGGAGCACGTGGTCGCGGTCGATCCGGTACTCCTCCACCTTGGAGGCTATCTCAAGGGTGTTCTCCAGCACTTCCGGATGGCCGGGAAACAGAGCCGCCATCTCCTCTTCGCTCTTGAGGTACTCCTGCTGGGTGTAGTGCAGACGGGGTTCCTCGTCGATCTTCTTGCCGGTGTTCAGGCAGATGAGGTGGTCGTGCGCCGGACCGTCCTCCTTGTTGACGAAGTGGACATCGTTCGTGGCGACGACCTTGACCCCTGTCTCGGCGGCGAGCCGGAATATTCCCTCATTGCTGATCTTCTGCTCCTCGTAAACCTCCAGCGAGAGGCCCGGAACCTCCGTCTTGTGGAGCATCACCTCAAGGTAGTAGTCATCACCAAACACGCTCTTGTGCCACTCTATCGCCTTTCTCGCCTCGTCCATGTTCCCGGCCACGATGTTCTTTGGGATCTCGCCCGCAAGGCATGCGGAGCAGCAGATCAGGTTCTCATGGTACTTCTCGATGATCTCGTGCGAAACTCTCGGCTTGCCGTAGTAAAGGCCCTCGATGTGCCCCAGAGAGACAATCTTCATCAGGTTCCTGTACCCTTCGAAGTTCTTGGCCAGCAGGATGAGGTGGTAATAGGCCCTGTGTTCGCCGTCCTTGAGTTTCGGGTCGTAGTGACGGGTCACATAGACCTCGCACCCGATGATCGGCTTGACCTTGAAATGCCCCGTGGCCTTGTCCACATGCTTGTCCGCAAACTTGAAGAACTCCTTGACTCCGTACATGTTGCCGTGATCCGTGATGGCCAGGGCCGGCATCCCCATCTCCTCGGCTCTGTCGAACAGGGTCGAGATTGACGAGAACCCGTCAAGAATCGAGTATTGCGTGTGGACGTGAAGATGAACGAAAGCCATGACAGCAAGTAACTTTTCAAAACCAGACAACCCTCTCCGGATAAGAAATCACCCTTTCTCCCAAGCGGATTGCAGCGGTACAAAGATACCGAAAAACCCTATCCCCACAAAGCCGCCCCTGTCGAAAAGTTATCAACATCCGGAAAAAGTCCCGATTTCGACCTCTCAAAACTCGGAATAATTCCCGAAATCGAGTGTCCAGAACCCGGAAAAAGTCCCGATTTTGCCACTGCGAAAATCGGAATAATTCCCGATGGCCTTTGTTATTCAATTGATTTATTGTATATTCGCAGAAATCTTATAAGAGAAGAATATGTTATACAGGAAATTCGCCTCCCATCTGGAAGATTTTCTCCGGAACGAACCACGCAAGATTCTGCTGGTCAACGGTGCCAGACAGATCGGCAAATCGTACCTGATAAGGTACGTCGGCACCAGACTTTTCAAGAATTTCGTGGAGATAAACCTGAAAGCGGACAAGGAGGGTTCCGGAATATTCGCATCCGTCCGCAGCAAAGAGGATTTCTACCTTCAGTTAGGCGCCGTCGCAGGCAACAGATTGGGAGGCCGCGACAACACTCTTGTCTTTCTTGACGAGGTTCAAAGTTATCCGCATCTGATGACGATGCTCAAATTCCTGAATGAGGACGGCAGGTACAGATACATCGCCAGCGGTTCGGAATTAGGGGTGGCATTGGCGCAGACCCCTTCCGTCCCTATCGGCAGCATAGCCATCGAACAGATGTACCCTTTGGATTTCGAGGAGTTCCTTCTGGCGACGGGATGCGGACGGGACACGATTGACGGGATACGGGAATATTTCAAAGAGAGAAAGCCGTTGAACGATTCCCTGCACAACTATATGCTCCGGCAGTTCAAGATTTACCTTTTGACCGGAGGGATGCCTGACGCCATCAACAAGTTCCTCGAAAGCCGGAACATCGCGCAGGTCCGGAAGATTCAGCGAGACATCCACGCATTGTACAAGCTGGACGCATCGCAATACGATAACGAGAAAAAACTGGTCATCCGTAAGATCTACGACATGATTCCGTCCAACATGGAGAACAGGAAGAAGCGCGTCATCATCAAGCACATCGAGCAGACCGCAGGACACAAGCAGTTCAGCGACTACTCGGACGAGTTCGACTATCTGGTCAACTCGGGTGTCGCCCTCTCCGTCCAGGCCATCAGCAATCCGAAGTTCCCGTTGAAGGAGTCCGAGAGCAAGAATCTTGTGAAGCTGTACCTCAACGATGTAGGAATCCTGACCGACATTCTCTACAGGACAAACATCAACGCCGTGCTTGGAGACGAGCGCAGCGTCAATCTCGGTTCCGTTTATGAGTCCGTCGTGGCGCAGGAACTCCACGCCCATGGTTTCTCATTACATTACTACGACAACAAGCAGCGCGGGGAGGTTGATTTTCTGGTCGATGACTACGACAATCTCTCCGTCCTGCCTATCGAAGTCAAGTCCGGTAAGGACTACAAGGTTCACAGCGCCTTGGACACATTCCTCGACACCCCGGACTACCACATCAGGAACGCCATCGTCCTGAGCAACGAACAGAATGTCACTGAGGAGCGCGGCATAACCTACCTCCCCATCTACTACGTGATGTTCCTCCGGCAAGACAACGTCCCCGAAGAAGACCTCGTTATCCCGGAACCGGCTCTGCCATAGCGTTCACATTAAATGACAATATAACAAGAATGCGCTTTCAGCCTAAACTCAAAGCGCATTCCACAATTTACACAGCCACGTCAATATTCAATAGTTCGTTAATTTTATAAAAGTTACGCCACGGTGCGAACACCGTAGAATAAAAGTTCTTTGAAATCAGTGTTATTTAGTGATGATGAAAAAATAAGTTGGTAAGGTTTTGTGAAGGATTTTTGCGGATAAATTTGTTTGAGAAGAAGGAGTGTGCCGGTGGCACATGACTGATGAACAAATAAATTTAGGCCAAAAAGACGAACAAAAGCACCAAGTTATTTTTTAGGAATCACTTAATCGCATGTTCGGTGATTTTCCGGACATTGCAATAAATCGATCCACCATTGCAGCGTTGTGCAGCAGGGTTTTGGTGGAACCGACAGAGAGATCCATCCCTTGCTGACGGGCGTAGGCCCTGGCAATGTTGACGGATGTGAGCGATGCATTGAAGGCGAATGACAAGGCTTCCTTGAAGTTCTGGCGGAACCTGCTCTCGCACGAGCGTCCGCACCTCGCCATCTGGGT
>CAVIGZ010000038.1:0-18113 GCA_963642565.1 Bacteroidaceae bacterium
GAAGATTTTTCACCTCAAAGAACATTTCAAACAAATCAAAACAGCTTCTTAGTCGACCGGATTCCATAGACGCAGACAAATATGAAGCAGATGAACGGAAGGATGAACGAGGCATTCACCGCAGGCAGGAAACCGACAGTGCCCATGTCGATGATCCACGCCTGGAGCGGAGGAAGCACCGAACCGCCAAGGATGGCCATGATGAGGCCGGCGGCACCGAACTTCGCGTCATCACCGAGACCGCCAAGGGCAATTCCGTAGATCGTAGGGAACATCAGCGACATGAATCCGCTGACCCCGACAAGGCAGTAAAGTCCGAGCCTGTTCTGCAGGAATATCACGCCGGCCGTGGCCGCCATTCCTCCTATGGCGAAGATCGTCAACAGCTTGGACGGCTTCATGTACTTCATCAGCCAAGTACACAGGAACCTGCATGACACGAACAGGATCATCGCCGCGATGTTGTACTTCTGGGACAGGACCTCAGCCGACCGCTCGTCCATTCCCTCGGCCATGAACACCCTTGTACCATACTGGATGATGAATGTCCAGCACATGATCTGCACTCCAACATAGAAGAACTGGGCGATCACGCCCTCCCAATAGCGAGGTCTGTGAAGCAGCCGTTTCAGAACCGGTCCAAGGTTCATCTCGTGATCCTTGTCGGCGTTCCCGGGCATCCTGACTACAAGAATGAGAACCAACATCACAATGATCACAAGCCCGACAATCCAATAAGGTCCGGTAAGCACGTTAAGATCAGCCTGTTTCATCGCCTCGAAGCTGGCGTCGTCCAGAAGCGCCCGCTCCGCCGTACTGGCCGGATGCATCCTCGCCTGAATGAAGTTCATCGCCACGTACATCCCCATCAGCGAACCGATCGGATTGAAGCACTGGGCGAAATTCAGACGGCGGGTTGAAGTCTCCTCCGAACCCATGCTCAGGATGTACGGATTGCAGCTGGTCTCAAGGAAAGACAGACCGCAGGTCATGATGAAATAGGCGATCAGAAAGAAGCCGTAGACACCGACAGACTTGGCAGGCAGAAACAGCAAGGCTCCGACGGCGTAGAGTCCAAGCCCGACCAGAACTCCGGCCTTGTAGGAGAACTTCCTGATGAACATCGCGGCCGGGAGCGCCATAAAGAAATAGCCTCCGTAGAATGCGACCTGAACCAAAGATCCCTGTGTCACGCTCATTCTGAAGATCTTGGAGAACGCCTTGACCATCGGGTTCGTGATGTCGTTGGCGAATCCCCAGAGAGCGAAACAAGTCGTTATGAGAATGAAAGGCAGGACGTAGCTCACTCCGCCTGCCTTCAGGATTGAGTCTTTCTCCCTCATGGCCAAGGATTACTTGTAGATCGGGCCGAAATTCGCGCAGGCGCGGAAGTCAGCACCTTCCTTGTCCATGCCGAAAGCGTTCCAGGCCGCAGGACGGAAGATCTTGGCGTCGTCCACATTGTGCATGCAGACAGGGATGCGGAGCATCGAGGCCAATGTGATCAGGTCAGCTCCGATGTGACCGTAAGAGATCGCCCCGTGGTTGGCCCCCCAGTTGTTCATCACACTGTAAACATCCTTGAAAGCGTCCTTCCCCGGATCAAGGCGCGGGGTGAACCAGGTTGTGGGCCAGGTAGGGTCGGTACGTTTGTCAAGGGCCGCATGGATCTCAGGATCGATGTCCACAACCCAGCCCTCGGCGATCTGGAGGACAGGTCCGAGACCGTCCACGATGTTGATTCTCGCCATAGTGGCAGGGAAATCCCCCCTGGACACGAAATGGATGCTGAATCCGCCGCCGCGGAAGTAATCCCTGTCGGCCGGCATCCACTGCGAATGCTCAAGGCAACGTTTCTCGTCCTCTTCAGTCATCTCCCAGAACGGCTTCATGACCGGATTGCCCTCCGCATCGGAACTCTGGCCGCAGCCGTCCATGGTCGTCGCCCCGGAGTTGATGAGATGGATGATCCCCGGAGCGGCCTTGCCGGTGAGTTCTTTGCCGGTCACCCTCTTGACAGCCTCCGGACTCCAGTAGGTCCTCACGTCGGAGAAAATCTGAGGACGGTTGGTCAGCAGGTGCGCCATCAGCATCGCCGTTCCGTTGAGCGAGTCGTTCTCTGTGGCGAGGATTGAAGGTTCCCTGCGTCCGTTCCAGTCGAAGTTGGTGTTGAGCAGGGTCTCCGTGAAGTCCCCGTTAGGCATCCAGTCAGTCCACTGGCGCTGTCCCTGGAAGCCTCCGGCGATGGCGTTGTGGCCGAGAGACTCCTCCTTGAAACCCATCTCGCGGAGTTTCGGATTGCCGTGCATGAGATCCATCACGATGATGGTCATCTTCACCACGAATTCCCAGTCCTTGTCCTTCTGCCCGCGGGTCTTCTGCTTTTCCTTCGGATTTTTATCCCAGCCTTCGTTAGGCATGCAGTGTTTTTTGACCCAGGTCATGGCCTTCTCAAACTCATCCGGGTCATATATTCCAAGATCCATCCGTCTGAGGATCTCCACCTCGTCCACACTCTCATTCCTCATTCCCAGATACTTCTGGAAGAAGTTCGTGTCCACGATCGAGCCGGCGATGCCCATCGTCACGCTTCCGATCGAAAGGTAGGACTCACCTCTCATCTCGGCCACGGCGACAGCACCGCGGGCGAAGCGCAGAATCTTCCCGGCCACATCCTCAGGGATTGAATTGTCTTCAAGATCCTGTACATCGTGACCGTATATTCCGAAAGCCGGAAGTCCCTTCTGGGCATGTGCCGCAAGTACGGCGGCAAGATAAACCGCTCCCGGACGCTCCGTACCGTTGAATCCCCAGACAGCTTTCGGCCAGTAAGGATTCATGTCCATCGTCTCGGAGCCGTAGCACCAGCAGGATGTCACGGTGATCGTCCCGCCGACACCTTCACGCTCGAACTTCTCGGCGCAGGCAGCGCTTTCAGCGACACGGCCGATCGTGCCGTCCGCGATGACGCACTCCACCGGAGTGCCGTCAGTGTACCTCAAATTAGAGGAGATGAGAGCCGCGACATTGGCGGCAAGGGTCATTGTCTTTTCCTCAAGACTTTCGCGTACACCGCCCTGACGGCCATCAATGGTCGGACGGATTCCTATTTTAGGATGCTTCATGATATTGGATGTTTTAATGTTATGTCAATGCCGTTGACAGCGTCTCCTCCGTCGGAGAAGCAAATGTAAATTTACGAATATTATCCGAAAACCGAATGCAGAACGCGAATAATCTCACGATTGCCGGATTTCAGCAATGACGCTGCCCGTTCGGAAGCCGGGCGGTCCGGATTCTTCCATGCGGGAATCTCCGGCTTTCCGGTCGTCCTGGCAAGGATTCCGGGAGCGATGACCCTCGCCACGCCGGCCTTTGCGACCTTGGCTCCGTACCCATAGCCGAAAAGGTCGGGACGGAATATGTCGGCCGGATCCTCAAGATGCTTTACAACATATTCAGGTACAAGAGTGAACGCCATGTCGTAAAGATGGCAAGGGACAGGAATGACAGGATCAGGCTCCAGCAGCCTCCCATGACGTGACCGCCCTCCCGAAAGCAGAGTCCCGGAAAAGTCGGAGACCGTGCCGGCGATCACCGCCTTATGCCTAAGAAACATGGAGTTTTCGAAGAACGAGGCCAAGGCTCCCTCCTCCGGCTGAAGATCCGAGTCCATCCAAAGGTAGAAATCAAATCCCGTGGCGGAAGCCTTCTCCCAAAGTTTCTGGTACCCGGCGGCTCCCTCGTCATTCAGGAATGTGGAGAATGAATATTCCCCCGCGGCGGCTATGGCCTCCGTCTGCCTCTGGCATTCCTCAAAGCAAGAGGCAGAACCATCATTCCTGCCACCTGTGAGGGTTATGAGGATCGCGACATCCATGCCTCTACGAATCCAGTTTGAGTACAGCCATGAATGCGCTCTGCGGAACCTGGACCGTTCCTATCTGACGCATTCTTTTCTTTCCTTCCTTCTGTTTTTCAAGAAGTTTCCTCTTACGGGTCACATCTCCTCCGTAGCACTTCGCGGTCACATCCTTGCGCACCTGACGGACGGTCTCGCGGGCGATGATCTTCGCCCCGATTGCGGCCTGGACAGCGATGTCGAACTGCTGACGGGGAATCAGTTCCTTGAGTTTGAGGCAGATCTTGCGTCCGAACTCATAGGCGTGGTCCTCGTGGATAAGTGTCGAGAGCGCGTCCGCCGGGTCTCCGTTCAGAAGAATGTCCAGCTTGACAAGCCGCGCGGAACGGAAGTCGGTCAGATGATAGTCAAAAGATGCATACCCCTTTGACACAGACTTCAATTTGTCATAAAAATCGAACACGATCTCGGACAGAGGCATGTCGTAGGTGAGCTCAACCCTGTCGGAGGTGATGTAGTGTTCGCCGATCAGAGTCCCCCTCTTGTCCATGCACAGTTTCATGATCGCACCGTAGAAATCCGTCTTGGAGATGATCTGCGCGCGGATGAACGGCTCCTCGATGTGGTCGATGAGCGTCGGAGCGGGAAGGCCTGACGGATTGTGAACGTCCAGAACCTCACCCTGAGTCGTATAGACTTTATAGGAAACGTTCGGGACAGTAGTGATGACATCCATGTTGAACTCCCGGAAAAGGCGCTCCTGGACGATCTCAAGATGCAGAAGCCCGAGAAATCCGCAGCGGAACCCGAAACCGAGGGCAAGCGAGGACTCCGGCTCATAGACAAAAGACGCGTCGTTGAGCTGGAACTTCTCCAAGGTCGCCCGCAGTTCCTCGAACTTGTCCGCCTGGACCGGATACATTCCCGCGAAGACCATCGGCTTCACCTCCTCGAATCCGGCGATGGCGGAGGCGCACGGCCTTGCCGAATGGGTTATCGTGTCACCGACCTTGACCTCAACGGCCCTCTTGATCCCGGAGATGATGTAGCCCACGTCTCCGGTCGAGACCTTGCCTGTCGGCTGGAGCTTCATTTTCAGCACACCGACCTCCTCGGCATCGTATTCCATTCCGGTCGCCACGAACTTTACCTTGTCGCCGGTAGAGACGGATCCGTTCAAGACCTTGAAGTAGGCGATGATGCCACGGAACGGATTGAACACGGAGTCGAAGATAAGCGCCTGGAGCGGAGCGTCCGGATCCCCGTGCGGAGCCGGAATCCTCTCGACGATCGCGTCCAGAAGCGGAGGAATCCCCTCTCCGGTGCGGGCGGAGACTTTGAATATGTCCTCGTGGTCACAGCCCAGAAGATCCACGATCTGGTCGGCCACGATCTCCGGCTGGGCTGAGTCCATGTCGATCTTGTTCATCACAGGAATGATCTCAAGCCCGTGGTCCACTGCCAGATAAAGATTGGAAATCGTCTGCGCCTGGATGCCTTGGGAAGCGTCCACAACCAGCAGAGCCCCCTCACAGGAGGCGATGGAGCGGGAGACCTCATAGGAGAAGTCAACGTGTCCCGGAGTGTCGATGAGATTAAGGATGTATTTCTCGCCCTTGCAGGTGTACTCCATCTGGATGGCGTGGCTCTTGATCGTGATGCCCTTCTCCCTCTCCAGATCCATGTCGTCCAGCACCTGGGCCTCCATGTCCCTTGAAGACAGCGTCTTGGTCAACTCGATGAGCCTGTCGGCCAGCGTGCTCTTCCCGTGGTCGATGTGGGCGATTATGCAGAAATTCCTGATATGCTTCATACAGTGTGTCGTTCAGTCGTCGCAATCAGCGGGCCGCTTCGCCCGCATATTCAAGTATAACTCAACTTTCGCAAGCAGGCAATTACTTGTTGTAAAATACATTATCTCACGTTCGAAGGTGATTGCCCACCCTCATCTATTCACGTTACCCCTTCCCTAAATCCCTCCCCTCAGGGGAGGGACTTGCCTCCACCTCATAGCGGTGGAGAATAGTTGTGTTTCGCAAATGCGAAACTTGAACAAGTATAATTGCAAAAATAATCATTTTGTCGTACATTTGAAAGTTGACGACAATCCAGCATGACGGACGAGGAGATTATCCGGCTGTACCGGAACGGACAGAAAGAAGGGGCTTTCAGAGAAATAGTCGCCGCCTACAGCGAGCGGCTTTACTGGCATGTCCGCCGATTCGTCTGCTCGCACGAGGACACCGACGATCTCGTTCAGGAGATCTTCATAAAGGTCTGGTCGGCACTGCCGTCATTCAGGGGGGATTCCAGACTGTTCACATGGCTCTACAGGATAGCCACCAACGAGACACTGAACTGGCTTCATAAGCAGAAGGTCCGCTCCATGCTGAAATTCGAAAGTCTCGACACGGCTATGGCCGACAGAATCGGGGACGACCCGTATCTCAACGGCGACGAGGTCCAGAGGACCTTTCTCAAAGCCGTCGCCAGACTGCCCGAAAAGCAGAAGGCTGTCTTCACGATGCGCTACTTCGACGAGTTGTCCTATGAGGACATCTCCGAGATTCTCGGGACTTCTGTCGGAGCCCTTAAGGCATCCTACCATTTCGCCGCGGAAAAAATCCGGACTGAACTCGGAGCCGGGATTAAACCTTAGGGCAAATAATCTGTCAAAGAAAAGGATATGCGGAAAAACAACGAAATATTCAAGGATGCCGGAAAGGCTCTGTTCAACGTTCCTGAAGGCTATTTCAACGACCTTAAGGCACGTTTGGATGGCATTCCAGGCACAAATGCAGGGAATGTCGGCGTGATGCGGCGTCTGAAACCGTACCTTGCGTTGGCGGCATGCTTCCTTGCGATTATGTGTGTCGGAAATCTTGTGCTGCGGAACACGGCGGACAGAGGCATGGCCGGAGACTATTACAACGAGGCGGCCTACGCTGACCTGATGACAATGCCGGAGGACGCTTTCCATGCGGTGCTGTCAGCACAGGACACAATTTCAGACGAGGATGTGGTCAACTACCTGATCTCGTCCGGCACATCTGCGGAACTCATTGAATATACAAGACTTATAGCAAAGAAATAAAATGAAGGCAAAACAGATGACACTGATTCTGGCGGTTCTGTTCCTCACGATTCCGGTTCAGGGGATACTGGCCCAGGAGAAAGACAGAAAGGACTGGCAGGACAAATGGAAGGCCGAGAAGGTCGCCTACCTTACTGACGCGATAGGACTGACAAGCTCGGAGGCGGAGAGATTCTGGCCGGTTTACAACAAATGCGAAAATGAAAAGAACCAGTGCTTCCGACTGTCCATGGAAGCCTGCAAGGCCTTGGACGAGGCTGTCTCGTCGGGCAAGGGTGACGCCGAGGTGAAATCCCTGCTGGACAAGTACATCGAGGCGCAGGACAGCGGCAAGGGGATAGAGAAGAAATATGTCGCCGAGTACCGCAAGATACTCTCCGACAAAAAGGTCGCGAAACTGTTCCTCGCCGAGGAGTCATTCCGCAGACAACAGATCCACAAACTGCACAGGAACGACAACAAGGGAGAAAGGAAGTGACACCTTATGGGACACATAACAGATTATTAATTTTTTGGTCAATTGGTTAATGGTTAGTTTGGTTACAGATAATAATCTGTTACGAGGGAAGCATGCTGGGAAGTACGCTTCCCTTTCTCGTCGAGAAGGGTCAGAAATTCCTCCCGTGGAGCCTCCCCGGATTGCCCCCCGCGCCTGAACTGGACTATCAGCCGCGACACAGGCTTGCGTTCCACAGACCTTATTCTCAGGATTTTCCACGGTGAGAAACCGCACATCCGGGCATGACGGAGCAACGGTTTCTCCTGATCAGATGGAAGGATGATGGAGACGCGTCCTCGCCGGGCAAGAGCCACGGATGCATATTCAAGAATCTCCCTATAGGAAAGGGATTCTGTCCCGCCGGCGTTTCCCGCCTCGCCCGTGTGGCGCGCGGAGTTGCGCCTTGCCTCGGGAGCCTCAAGGGAGTTGTCATAGTACGGAGGGTTGGAGACGATGAGGTCGTAGCCGTCCTCCTTGAAAGCCCGCAAACCGGAATTGACAGCCTCCAGATGGTCTTTCCACGGGGAGTTCCGGAAATTCCCCGCCGCTTCCTCCGCCGACGGCGCGTCGATGTCTATTCCTTGAATATTCCACTCCCCTCCGGAGCGCATCGACTCCAGGCGTTGGGCTATCATCAGGGCCACCGTACCTGTTCCGGTACCGATGTCAAGGACATGTCTGTCCTCCGGAAACACCTCGGTCGCCGCACCCAGAAGAACACCGTCGGTGTTCACCTTCATGGCCGAGCGCTCGTTGCGCACATCGAACCGCTTGAAATGGAAGACGCTCATCCCTGAATATTCCCTGGCACCGCCTTCCCATCCACGAACAGCCCGTCACGCATAAAAAGAGACCGGTCGCACATCCTTGCAAGTTCCGGGTCGTGGGTCACGATGACGACAGTCTGCCCATAGCGTTGCCTGAGGTCGAAGAACAGCCGGTGGATCTCAGCCTTAGTCTTCGTGTCCAGATTGCCGGACGGCTCATCGGCGAAAAGAATCGCAGGCCCGTTGATCAAGGCCCTCGCTATCGCCACCCTCTGCTGTTCACCTCCTGAGAGTTCGGAAGGCTTGTGATCCATCCTCCCGGCAAGGCCCATGTCATCAAGAAGCCGCGCCGCGGCGGTCTTTGCCTCCTTGTCGGAGCGGCCTGCGATGAAAGCAGGGATCATCACGTTCTCCAGCGCGTTGAATTCAGGCAGAAGATGATGGAACTGGAACACGAAGCCTATGCGCCTGTTCCGGAAGGCGGACAACTCCTTGCCGTTCAGATTAAGGACATCCGTCCCGTCAATCTCCAGAGAACCGGAGTCAGGGGTGGACAATGTGCCGAGAATCTGTAGAAGAGTGGACTTCCCCGCCCCTGAGGCGCCCATGATGGACACCACCTCTGACCTGTCCACCTGAAAATCAATTCCACGAAGCACCTTGAGGTCTCCGAAGGATTTTTCTATGCCATTCGCCCGTATGATCATAAATAACCGGAATTCTCTTTCAAAGATAACTGATTTTTTCAAAAAAGTTTTGCTAATTAGGAAAAAAGACATAACTTTGCAATCCTTTCCAACGAGGATGTCTTCTAAAAGAGATTGTCAGGAAAGGCCTGAGGGGCTAACCCGAAGGAATGTTATCGGGGTGTGGCGCAGTTGGCTAGCGCATCTGGTTTGGGACCAGAGGGTCCAGTGTTCGAGTCACTGTACCCCGACATAAAAAGAAGCGACCGGGTTGCGGCCGCTTCTTTTTTTGATATGGAAACCTTCAAAAAATAAACTGCATCATCTTTTTTTCATGTTTCATAATTGCCCTTTTTGAATAAGGGCAGCCAAATGAACACTTGGCTACCCTTTCAACATCTTAGAAGCTGTTTTGCAGGACTTTTAAAGGTTGGCGTTGTCCTTCTTCCAGTCCTCAACAGGAGGAACGATGCCGAGGGTGATGATCTCCTCGCGCATGTTGCAAAGATGCTCGTAAGACTTCCTGAGGTCGGCCATCTCGGCATCCGTACCCTTAGGCTCGGTGAAATGAACACCGGTGGCGTCGATTGTGGTAGGCATCGCCATCATAACATTCTTGAAGCCACACTTGTCGCAGTTCACATAACATCCGGCAGGCCAAGTGAACGGAGTACCGCCCATCGCGCCCTCGATCATCTTGACGGCCTGATAGGCAGGACTCTGGAACGAAGAACGTCCACGGAGTTTGATGATGTTGGAGCCACCCTGGATGGTGTCGTGCTTGATCGCGGCCCAACGCTCCTCTGAAATCTTGAACTCGGAGAGAGGTTTGCCGTCAACCTTGGCGTTAGAGGCAAACACCGCCATCTGTTCGCCATGACCGCCGTAGGTGTAACAGTCGGTCACCTTGGATTGCTGGACTCCGCACTCCTTTGCGATCTGTTCCTGAAGACGGGTCGAGTCAAGAGCGGCGAGAGAAGTGAGCTGTTCAGGCTTCAGACCTGAATGGATGAGAGCGGTGAGGGCCGTCACATCGGCCGGGTTGAAGATGACCACAACGTGATTGACATCAGGGCAGTACTCCTTGATGTAATCGCCGAACTGGGCCGCGATCCGGCAGTTGCCCTTGAGAAGATCCTCGCGGGTCATGCCTTCCTTGCGCGGCGCACCGCCGGAAGAGATGATGAACTTGGCACCGGTAAACGCCTCCTTAGGATCCGTTGTCCAGCTGACGTTCGCTCCAGGGAACGCACAGTGGCACATTTCCTCAGCGACACCGTGAACAGACGGTTCAATGATGTCATAAAGGCAGATGTTAGGAGTAAGACCGAGCATAAGGGCGGTCTGAGCCATGTTGGAGCCGATCGCACCGCCGGCACCGACGATGAGCAGCTTCTCGTTTGTCAAAAATCCCATTGCAGAAAAATTTTATGTTGTTTTTAACGCTTGCCAATGGCGACACAAAGATAATGAATAATTCCAACGTCCGCAAACGCACCTAAGGATGGCAAGTTCTGCTTCTATGGGAAATAACGCCCGAATTATTTTGTAAGGTCGAAAATTATCCATATATTTGCATCCCAATTTGGCCGGCGGTCTTTTGGGAAACCTGTTTTGGTGGGTTCGTATAACGGTTAGTACTCGGGATTTTCATTCCCGCAATAGGAGTTCGATTCTCCTACCCACTACTAAATATTAAAAAATAAAAACGATGGCAAATCACGCATCAGCAAAAAAGGCCAATCGCCAAAGCGAGAGGCGCAGATTGCATAACAAGTATTATGCAAAATCAACGAGGAACGCGATCCGCGCGATCCGTAACACCACAGACAGGAAGGCCGCCGAGGAAGGCCTCCCGAAGGTTTACAAGATGATTGACAAACTCGCGAAGATCGGGGTCATTCACCGGAACAAGGCCGCCAACCTCAAGAGCGGCATCGCGGTTTACATCAACAAACTCGCATAAAGGAACATCGAAAGGCAGTCTCCCGAGGCTGCCTTTCAGGACAAAGCCCGGAAAGGCTATCGGGATGTAGCGCAGTTGGTAGCGCACTACGTTCGGGACGTAGGGGTCGTCCGTTCGAGTCGGATCATCCCGACAAAAGGTTGGAGTTGTCGCTCCAACCTTTTGTCGCATTACCCCTCTCCCTGGCGGATTGAATCACATTACGATCGTTACAATGCTTCTTGCCGGTATCATAATTTCTGAAAGACCCTGTTTGCCACAGAACTCAAGATTCTTGTCGATAGATGTAACATACACCTTCCCCTTTGAAGCCTTGCCGCACTTGATTGAGACCGGCTTATTCTCATGAGCGTAGTTAACATACACAGCCACGACTTCTTTTCCATCCGTATATGCGGAACACATAAGATCTGTCGCAGCCTCAAGATTGTTGACCGTCCTATCCATTGGATGCATCTCAACCCGCTTCATTCCAGGACGGACAAAGAAACTGTAGTTAGCTGTTGCCCAGCACATCTTGGTCGGGCTTATGATACCGTCGTACTTAACGCTCTCCGGGCCACATCCCGGAAGAGCCTTGAGTTCAACCGCAACGTCCTCTCCCAATGAGACCGATGTCCACCACTGCCATGCTGACGCATTGGCCACGGCAAGGTCGTTATGGATGATTCTTGCGACATAAAGTCCAAGATTGATGCTCTTCACAGGAGAACGGAACATTGTGATGTCCTCATTCTGCTCAAGGATGCAATACTCTGAAGCCCAGAATCCTGTGCCATTATTGTAAGCCTTAAGGGTAGAGTCAATTCTCTCTCTCATGCCGACAAGCAGTTCAGGAGGATAAGCAGACCAATAATCATGTGCGGCCGCACAATGATACATGTTCTCAAGGCCAAGTACACAATACTCACCATCCTTGTTGAAAAAGGAATGAAGGATGTCATCAGGTGTCTTCTCCACAGGATCGAACTCGAAAAGGAACTTCATGTTCCCGACTTCCGGAATGATGATCTTCGCATGCACATCCTTGTTTGCGTTTATGGCCTTGTCAAGCTCGCAGGTCATCTTATAGATGTCCGCCTTCGTTGCGAAGCTGCCCTCCTGGTTAGGGTTTGTCGACCACATCCCGTTAGGCTCATTGATCGGACTGATGAAATCCACATTGAAGCCTTTCTTCTGAAAATGGGCGGCACAATTCACAAGGAACTCGGCGAAATCATCGTACTTGTCATCCCTGAGATTGAATCTCTCCTGATCCGTAGAGAGAGTACGGCCACTGCGGGTCATGAAATACGGGGCGGAGTTGGAGAAGAACAGGAAACTGTTCACGCCTCTTTCTCTCGCCGCATTCATGAACCACTGCTGTCCTGCCGCCTTAGAGAAATCATACGTGCCATCCGGATTCATAAAGCACTCCGCTCTATTCCATGACTTGGTCACATCGCCGTTTTCTCTATTCTCATAGCTGCCGCCTCCGATATTGACTCTCCAAGTGGAAAGAGCCATACCCTTAGGATTGCCCTTCTCATCGAACTCGCGGGAGAAGAGGATATCAGCCAGATGATTTTTCTTCTCCTCCGGCCAATATTTCCCTATGAAGTCAGAACGCCATGCATCTGACGCGCTAAAGTTATCAATCGTCTGATACTTTACATTTGTATCAATGTAATACCTCTCCGGCATCTGTTGTGCAAGTGCCGGAAAGGTGAACATTGAAAACAAGGCTATAAGTCCTGTTTTTTTCATATAATTATTTAAAGTTTGTCTGTTTCAAATTGGTGTTGGCATCAAGTTCAGTCTGTGGGATAGGCATGTAAACGTTGGTCACGTTTCTATTCTCAAGAAGAATCGCATCATCCCCGAGTACCGCGCGCTCTGCTTCTGGAATGTCATAATCCATTTTAACAGTACCCAACTTACATCCATATGCAGGCCCGTTGAGTTTCTCAAGGGTAAGGCCCCATCTCATAAGGTCAGTTCTTCTGAGTCCTTCAAATGCAAACTCCACACGTCTTTCTCTTCTGATAAGCTCGCGGAGAGTCGCCTGACTGTTGTACTTGGAACGATCGACCTTCGGCATGCCCGCTCTGGCACGCACCTGATCGATGAGATCCGTAGCCTCCGAGAGCTTGGTATTCTGCTCAATGAATGCCTCAGCCTTTGCCAGAAGAACTTCCGCATACCTGAATATGATCATGTCAAGACCTGTGTTGTTGAGATCGGAATACTGTGTAAGAGGATTCATATACTTCCTCATGCAGTAACCGGACTTCGAGGCATTGCCGTTAGAGTAGTAATCAGAATTCTTTTCACCATCGATCTTCTCATCGATAGAGTTGAAGATGCGTGTCTCCCCCTTGATGTTCTGCCATGTCGCCCCCGGGAAAAGGATGGTTGAATAGAAACGCGGATCCCTGTTCTTGAATGGATGAAGATCATCGTACTCGCCTACAGCCTCAGCCTCGGCGATGGTCTTGCCATCCGCCATCTCATATGCGTCAACAAGATCTTGGATCGGGACAAAAGCCGCCCATCCACCATCAACCGCTCCAACGAACTCAATGATGGTCTGGTTCTTGTAATCATTCATACAACGCTTGAACGCGAGGATGATCTCGCTATTTCCCTCGTTAGCCTCCTTGAAGAGTTCCTCATAAGGTTTCTCGCCTTCTGTATATAGACTGTATGTGCCGGATGCGATGATGCCATCAGCAGCATTCACTGTCCCGGCATAATCCTTATAATGTAAGGCTGTCCTCATCTTGAGAGCCTGAGCCGCACCTTTTGTTATACGGCCGTCCTCCGCCGCCTTGGCAGGAAGATTGCCATTCGCAATAACATCATCCATCTCATCGATGATGAACTGAGCGATCTCCTTCTCCGGAGTGGCCGGCGCCTTTGACTCTTCCAATGATCCGACCACGTCAGTAAGAAGAGGAACGTCTCCGAATGATGTACAAAGAATGTAATATTCAAAAGCTCTAAGGAAACGGACCTCACTTGTAAGTTGTGTCAGTCTGCCGACATCGCTGAAGCCGAATTCCTTACCTTTCGTCACACTGAGGAAGTTGTTGCAACGGGTAATTGTTGAATAACTGTACCAGTTGGTTCCCGGAGTGGCGTGAGAAGTGCTTCCATTTGCATAACGCGCATAGTTCGCATTGATCGGACATATACCGTTATCGGAAAAAACGTCACCATACGCCAGATAAGTCTGATTGGTGTAGCCATCATAGCATCCGATCGCAAGCATCTCCACGTCTTCAGCAGTCTTCGGGAAAGTTTCTGTTGATAGGGCATCATGTGGAACCATATCAAGGGAGCAGGAAGCCACCGACACAAGCATCAATGCTGTATATAAAATTTTCTTCATACTGATTTCTAATTTAGAAAGAAACATTTATTCCAAATGAATGAGTCCTGACGTGAGGATAGTTTGCGCCCCAACCAGACTTCGCCTCCGGATCAATGCCCTGTGGGCAGGATTTGAATGTAAGAAGGTTGGTGGCATCGTAGTAAACACGTGCGGAGGTTATCTTAAAAAATCTGGTCACGGTGCTTGGGAGAGTATAGCCGAACTGAAAATCCTTAAGACGAAGGTAATCCGTGTTGACAAGCCAATAGTCCGAATAAGTTGTGTCAGACATGTTGTATGTTCTGAATGTCGACGCGCGCGGGAAGTCATTGTCCGGCTTCTCCGGCGTCCATCTGTTCATCCAAAGAGAAGAAGGATGGCCTGCAAGACCATTAAGCTCACCATAAGCCTCATCGGTATAATATCTTGAGACGCCTGCCGCACCCTGGAAGAACATGGTCATGTCAAAGTTTCTCCATTGGAGACCGAGGTTGAATGCGAATGTGTATCTCGGGTTCTCGGAAGTAAGGATAACGCGATCGTCCGCATCAATCTTCCCATCATTGTTGACATCGACGAGTTTGATATCACCAGGAAGGAGTTTATGTCCCTTGTAAATGGCCGAGTAATCAGGTGCCGCATCAATCTCTGCCTGCGACTGGAAAAGTCCGTCTGATTTATATCCATAGAATGCATTGTACTCATGACCGACCATTGTAATGTTACGGGCGCTGATCTGAGAATCCACATTCCCAAGAGAGAGAACCTCATTATGGTTATATGCAAAGTTTCCACCGGCATTCAAGAGGATCTCACCAAAGGTCTTATGATAATTCACAGTGAGTTCGACACCGCTGTTAAGCATCTCGCCTACATTGTCCCAATAACCGCTATAGCCATAGGTCTGAGGTACAGACACCTTCATAAGGATGCCACTGGTCAGTTTGTTATAGTACTCAACGGTAACGTCCAAGTAATTGAAGAGTGACGCATCCAGTGCCGCGCCAAATGTTCTTGTCGTCTCCCAGGAGATGTTACGGATCTTATTCTCTGTCATGGCTGCACCGCTCTGAACAGTATTGTCGAACGGGTACTTGGAAGAGATTGCATAAGTGTTGATGTATGGATAATAGTCATTCACATCCTGATTGCCAAGAATACCCCATGAGCCACGAAGCTTAAGATCATTGATAACGTCACGCGCACCATCCATGAAACTCTCATTGGAAATTCTCCAAGCCGCGGAGATCGATGGAAACATGCCCCATCTATACTCGGGCGCAAAACGGGAAGTACCATCCGCACGCACATTAGCCTCGAAGAGGTACCTGTTCGCATAATTGTACTTGGCCCTTCCGAAGAATGAGTTCATCGCAAGATCCCTTGTGTAACCGGATATCTCCTGTCCTGTTACTGAACCGCCATTCATATCGGTCACATCAGTAGAAGCGAAGCCCTTTCTGAAAGCTATGAGCTGCTCCCAATTATAGGTCTCGGAATGGAAACCGGCAAGGAAATTCATCGTATGCTTCCGGATGGTCTTGTCGTAGGTAAGGAGAATCTCAGCCTGCTGGCGCACCTCCTGCTCGAACCTCTTTCTCAATCTGATAGGCCCGTCGTATTTTGACGAATCGTACCAGATGTCGCCTCTGTACTGTGTATATTTGAGGTTCTTTATATTGTAAGATACGTTTGCCTTGAGTCTGAGCCCGTCCATGATGTCATAAGTGATCTCAGCCAATGCGTTCATGTAGTCATTACGTGTGTCCGAAGTGATGCCCATGTCCTGCCATGCGATAGGGTTTCCGTCCGGCATATAACCATAGTCACCGTTCTCATACCTGTAAACGACCATAGGCGAGATACGATACACCTGACGGTATGTGGCTTCACTTTGGCCGGCTCCGTTCCAGGAAATCGGGTTGGTAGGCTCGATCATAAGAGTATTGGTATAACCAAGATCTGTTCTGAGGGAAAACTTCTCGGAGATCTTGAAGTCATTGTTCACTCTTGCGTTGAACTGTCTGTTGGAAGCATTCTGAATAATACCTTCACGGTTATTGAAACCGAAAGATGCATTATATCTTGCTTTCTCGTTACCACCGGTAACGCCTACGTTGTGCTTGTGAGAGAAGCCCGATCCGCTGAAAAAGAGGCCGTACCAGTCAGTGTTCGGATGTCCGTACGGGTCAGAGCCGTCAGCAAAGAGCCGGATGTCCTTCTCAGTATAAGGCATCTTGGCGCGAGCCTGTTCTTCTGTAAGGCCCGTCGCGATCGCCTCCCAGTACTCAGCCTCATTTGTGAGTTGTGCGAGTTCGGCAGAAGAGGTCTGTTTCATGAGATCCGCAGGGCTTGACCAGGCGACCATACCGCTATACGTTACCCTTGGAGCGCCTATCTTACCGCGCTTGGTAGTGACGAGGATGACACCGTTGGCCGCCTTCGATCCGTAAATTGCGGCTGAAGATGCATCCTTCAGGACTGAAATCGACTCGATATCCTGTGGATCAACAACGTCAATATTTCCTTCAACGCCATCAATGAGGACGAGAGGCGATGCATTGTTGAATGTCCCGACACCCCGGACACGGATAGTTCCCGAGTCCTGGCCTGGCTGTCCGCCGGCCTGTGTGATTGTCATACCAGGGACAAGCCCCTGAAGAGCTGAAGACACATTGGCAATGGATCTGTTCTGTACAGAGTTTGCCTTGATACTTGCAACCGAGCCGGTGAGGTTGACCTTTGTCTCACTGCCATAACCTACAACCACTACCTCATCAAGTAGCTGCCGGTCAGGAGAGAGAACGGCATCAACGACACTGCGCCCTTCAATTGCAATGTCAGCTGTCTTCATCCCGATAAACTCAAAAGTAAGAATCGCATCCTTAGGGAATTTTCCCGTGATGCTGTACCGACCGTTGATGTCTGTCACCGCTCCGATATTTGTACCTGCGACAAATACATGAACGCCGACAAGTGTCTCTCCGGTCTCATCTTTCACTACGCCCTTGACGGTTGTCACGTCTGATTGAACCGAACCCGCCTCTGCGCTGTGTTGATTCCTTGACGGCCCTGCCATCAACATGGTCCAATATCCCATTGACAGGAATACGGCCATTGTCAACATTGATTTGACTAACTGTGTGCTTTTCATACGCAAATGTGGTTAAAATGTTATATGTGTTTGAATGTATTGAGGTTTCATCTGTCTTCGTGTTTATGCCATCATTCAGCACATACGTATCGCCACATGACATTCTTGCATGAAAGAGAAACTTTCCCGGATTCAGCTATGATCCGAACGTCAATGGAATCACCTGCAGCCCGTTGCAGAAGCTTACGCCTCTCACCTTTAGAGATCCTGGCTCCTGATTTGACCAAAGACTGATCTGTTTTAATTTAATTAAATGGTTATCACATGCACACTTACAAAAAAAAGCGTTTTTACTAAACCGCTGGTTTAGAATCTAAAGGCCCTCAGAACATCGCATAAGTCCGATTTCTTTAATGGCCAAACGGATTACCATGATGTCAGCATTGTATTGACAACATCATTACTGACAGACGTTTTATTCTTTCCAACTGCAAAGATAGGACTTTTTTTTGTTTTGCCAAAACGTTTTTATTAAACCAGCGGTTTAGCAAACAAAAATTCCCTCCACTTTAAGGATCTCAGACCCATCATCCGGCATTCGGGTCTATTCCCTTGTGCCAGAAACGGGAGGTGATGTCGGTCAGGCGGAAGGAGCCGTCGGCATGGGAGACTTTGTAGAGACGCTGGTTGGTCGTGCGGGAGTTCAGGGGACCGAAGGCCTCGATGTAGGGCCCTACCTTCACATAGTCGAAAGCCTCGTAAATCCTGTCCTCAACGGACGGGCGGCCGG
>CAVIGZ010000039.1:0-17783 GCA_963642565.1 Bacteroidaceae bacterium
CCCTGGACCTGCCTATGAGCGATCTGGATAGCCCCTGGAAAAAGCCTTCCTTAGTCTTCTTGACCCCTCTGTCGAACAATCCCATAACGTCATCTTTTGCAAACTTACAAATTTAGTGAAAACCGAGAGCAATATGAAATTTATTTCAATCTTGCCAAGGAAATCGTCCGTACTTTACGTACCTTTGCCGGCGTTATGAGAAAACTTATCTTACAGATGGCCGCGATGCTGGCGCTGTGCGCTTCCTGCGGCGATAGGGTTGACGGACCGGTCCTGCGGAGCGGGGATCTGCTTTTCGTACGGATTCCATCCGGCTACGACCTCGGTGAGGGTTCCATGTCAGAGGCCATCGCCTCTTCCACATCCGGTTCGGACACTTCCCGGATGACCGTCCATGTCGCCATGCTTGAGGTGAAGGGAGACTCCATGCGGATCATCGACGCCACCATAAAGCGCGGGGTCGCCAGATACCCGCTGGACACTTTCCTTACGGATTTCACCCTCAAGGACGGCAGCCTCCCGGTTCTGGAGGTCAAAAGGCCACGGGTCAGCAGGAAACAGGCCCTACAGTTCGTGGAGAACGCGAAGAGTTTCATCGGCCAGCCCTATGACGTGCATTTCCTGCCGGACAACGGAGCCATGTACTGCAGCGAGCTGGTCTATCACTCCTGCGTCACCGCCGACGGCTCTCACCTTTTCAGCGAGTACCCGATGAACTTCCTTGCTCCCGACGGGCGGATGCCCCAATACTGGACCCAGCTTTTCGCACTTCTGGGTCAGGAAGTTCCGCAAGGCGTCATGGGGACCAACCCGCAGGCCATGTCCGCGGAACCCGTCCTGAAGGATGTCGGTGCGCTCAGGCGGTGACACGCCCGAGGTCTCCTATGCGCATTCATATTTCCGACACCGGCAAGGTCCGGGCGGTCAGGATGTCAGGAGAGGCGGCGGAGAAGAGCTGCGAGGAGGGCGTCGAGGAGAAGGATGATGGCCATGAAGGTTGAGAGACGGCCGATGTAGTCGCCGTGGATGACGAAGAAGGTCAGGGTGTCACAGAGGCCGACCTTGCCCCGCAGGGTCTCAGGCTGCCACCAGGAGGTTTGGGAGACAACCTCTCCGGACGGGTCGATGATGGCGGAGATGCCGGTGTTGGCGCTGCGGGCGATCCAGCGGCGGGTCTCGATGGCGCGGAGACGGGAATACGACAGGTGCTGTCTGTAGCCGGGAGTGTCTCCCCACCATGCGTCGTTGGTGATCACGGCCAGAAGACGGGCGCCGCCGCGGACATATTCAGTGCAGTACTCCCCATAGACAGACTCGTAGCAGATGGCGCAGCCGACAGGGACGGTCTCCCGCACAGAAACCGCCTCTGTCGAAGACGAATCGGAAACAGAGGTGACAGGGCTGCCGGATACATTGGAATATTCATTGAAATGCAGCGGCGTCGCCTCCTTCTGGCCGACATTGCGGCCCATCACCCCTCCGAGCCAGTCGTCCACCTTGCGGAAGATCGCCGGATATGGCATCATCTCAACCCCCACCACAAGCCTGCTTTTGTGGAAAATCTCCGGAGAACTGAACGCATCCAGCATCAGGGCGGAGTTGTGCGTCTCCATCCAGACTCCGTCGCCGGTGCGGCGGGCCGTGCCGGACGGTCTCAAAGCCCTTCTCAGATAGGTTCTTGAGGAGGCTCCGACAAGCAGGTTGGCATTGGGATGTCCGGCAAGAAAGGACGTGAACCGCCGTACGGTAGGGCTGGAGGACGGATCATTCGTCACCACGTCCCCCGTGAAAGTCTCCGGGGCCACCAGAAGCACCGGCACGCTGTCCGGAATGTCAGCGAACTGACCGAGCAGCAATCCGTTCTGCTCATCCTGCGTCATGCCTCCGAACTTGTCGTACGGATCGATGTTCGGCTGCGCTATGACAACGTCAAGAGTCTCCCCGCAAGGCTCCGGCTTCAAGAACATCGACAGGACGGGAGGTGCGGCGAACAGCGACAGCGTGCCGAGAAGAGCAGCCGACTTCGCCTTCAGGTTGAAGGTCTTCCAACGTCCGGAAGCCAGGGATTCAAGAATCCCGAACACGCTGAGATTGGCCGCCCAGACAAGCAGCGAGCCGCCGAGCGTGCCGGTGTACTCATACCATTGGATCCACCCCGTGGTGCGGGCGAAGGCGTTGCCAAGCACGAGCCAGGGCCAGCTGATCTGCGCGAAGGTGAGGTACCACCGCTCCCAGGCTATCCAGGCAAAGGCAAGGAATATGTACGGAAGCGCACCGCCGAGCCACTTGCGGCTCCAACGGAACAGCCCGAAAACCAGCGACATCTGGAAAGCGTTGGCGAGAATCGCGAACATCCCCCCTCCGACCGTGGCGTTGCAGACCCAGAAGGTCGTCGCCGCATTCCATAGCGCGAAGCACAGGTAATGCCACAGGCAGAACCCCTTCATTCCGTCCTCTGAGGCGATTCTCTCCGCCCGAAGCAGAGGGACAAAGGCCACCAGGGACAGCCAGCCCGTCCCCGGAACCAGGAACGGAACACTCAAAAGAGCCGATGACAGAAGCACCGGCGGCAGGATTGTCAATTTTCCGTACATGTCACATGCAAAGATAAAGCGTCAGAACCGGAACTCCAAACCGAAGTTGACCACAAAGCGGTTGTCGTGCGGAACCTTCACGCCGTCCTTCACCTCGTAGCGGTGTGTCATCCTCCAGAAAGTGTCGATGCGGAGGACTCTGAAAATGTTCGTGACACCCACGCCCATCTCCACGTAAGGACGGTTGAGCTTGTCCATCTTCTCCGGGAAAAGCATCTCTGAGCCGAAGGAATCATCCCCCCTTATCCCGTTGTTCTCCTTCCTGATCGTACCGTAGGCGGCCCTTACGGAAGCCACCTCGCGCCATTGCAGCCTTCGCAGCAGAGGAATCTTCCCGAGGAAGAAGCCCTTGAAGTTATGCTCCCAGAACAAGGTCGTCCAAAGATCGGATGCGAACTCGTAGTAGTTCATGCAGGCGAACGAATACCTTGAGAATGTGTAGGTCCCGTTGCCCTCATGGATCTTGAGCATCGGGTACGGCACCTTCCCGATGACCGTCCCCGTGTTCAGGTCGAACCGGGAAAGTCCGACAGGCGGAACCGTCAGGGTGTACTGGACCGTCAGCTCGGGACGGAAGTAGGAATATTCATTCTTCCCTATCCCTTTCGCAGATCCGATGAAATCGAATGTCACCACCGGGTACTTGGAGTACATGTAGTACTTCTCGAACGCGCCCCGGGTCACGATCTCATCCTTCGAGAAGCGAAGCTGCGCATGTGCCTGGTTGTACCCGACCGAGTTGAACACCTTCCCGTCCGGAGAGACCATCGGCACGAAGGCGTTCGAGAAGATCCTGCGGCTCTCCAAGGCCAGTATCATGTTGAAATTCTGGGACCACTCCTTATGGAAGGACATGGCGTAGTCATTCACCATGCTCATCTTCTGGCTGTCGGCCTTGGTGAGGATGGAGGACACCAGACTTCCGCTGCCATAGACCGTAGGTCCGCTGCCGAGCTGCATCACATCGTGCTTGTACGACAAGGTCAGTTTGGCCGTCGGTTGATTGTTGAACATGTACTCGAAAGTCCCCCCTCCCTTCCAGGTCCTGTCCTTGAAGCCGTAGGCGGCGTAACCCATGACCCTGAACCTCCGGCTGAACTCCTTGGTCGTCCTCACGCCCAGCTGGACGCGTCCGCCCTCCAGATCGTTGAAACTGAACAGAGAGGAGTACGGGCCGAATCCGACATATTTCGTGTTGAGGAATCCGTTGACGAGCATGTCCGCCACTGCATAGACATCCTTGTAGAGAGGGACATGCTTGATGGAGTCCACCATGTCGTAGATGCCCTGCTCCTTGCTGCTCAAAGGGTAGGGCCTGACACTCTGCCAGTAGTTCTCGTCATTGTTGATCACATCCTTCCCTGCCTGCACCTGGGCGCTGATGTCGTCCCTGTCATCCCTGTAGGAGGTGGTGAAATCCGGATTCGAATAGTCTATCTGCCTGTTCCCCAGAAAAGTGACCACCTTCGAGGAGTCCCGCATCGTGGGCGAGAAGTCCACGTACATCCTGTCCTGCTTGTAGAACCATGTCGAATCCGGCAGGCGGCGGTTCTCCACATCTATGGTCATGTCCCTGACCCAGTTCACGTTGGAACCTTTCTTAAGCCGCACATGAATGTCCCGGAGGGCATATTCCCCGGCATCGATGGACATCTCGCCGTCGAATGTCGGCGAGGAGACCCATCTGGAAGGATGGAAGCGGATCTTGTAGGTCTTGCGTCCCTCAACCTGAAGGCTGTCAACCAGATAGTAGTTGTAGTATGTCATGCCGGAGGAGGACAGCGGCGACGGGATCTCCACCTGAAAGATGTTGATGTAGTTGTCGTAGAAATTCGTCTTCACGTACATGTTGCCCGTGAACTGCGACAGGACCGGATTCCTGTCCACCCCCGAGATCCTGGACGCGGTGATGACCTCCCTGTCGGACGGAGGATCCTTCCTGTGGTAGTACCGGGACGTCGTCTCGGAGATCAGCACCGGAAGGTAAGGATGGCCGGAGACCACGGAAGTGTCCATGTAGTCATAGACAAACCTGAAGGACTTCGGAAGGAAGTTGCTGATCATCGGACTCTCCGGATTGGTGATGTCCAGTTCCATCTTCGTGTAGACGTCACAGCTGTACAGACGGCGCTTCTCCGGATTGTTCCTCTCCTTGGCCTCGTCGATCTTCCGCAGGATCGAGCGCATGTAGCGGTCATCCGGCTTCACGACAGCCGCGATGAGTTCGTCATGGACGGGTCTCAGGCTGAAATTCACCTCGTTGAAACTATGAGGGTTCACTTTGGTCACCTGCTCCTCGTAGCCAAGGATGGAGGCGGACAGCAACGACAGCGTGTCCCTTGTCTCCAGAAAGAAGTACCCATCCAGATCGGCCGAGACTCCGACCGTGGAGTTCTTGAAATATATTCCCGCAAACGGAATGCCCTCGCCCGTGGATGCGTCCACCACACGTCCCTTGACCTTTGTGGCCTGGGCTGCGGCGTTGTCCGGAGACAATGCCGTCAGGAGGACGGTGACGGACAGGATTCGAAGTATTTGTCTCAAGTTTGATGTCATCGCGTTGTCTGAAAGACCGGGGTCACCGGATCCTGTCGATCTTCAGCTGCTGGATCTTGTACCGGTCGCCGCAGTTGCTGACGAAGATCGTGACCTCAAAAACCTCTCCTCCGGCGTTCAGGAATCCGAGGGCGTACTTGGAGTTGGACCGCGACGCCGTGTGCTGGATCTCGAACGAACGTGGAGTGTGCTTGTCAAAGAAGGTCTTGAGGATCTGCTTAGCCTGATTCTTGCTGGAATCATTGGTCGTGGACATGATCGTTATCTCAAGATTGTCGTCGAACCAGACCGACAGCCTTTCCGCGTCACCCCGTCCAAGGTACTTCGCGATCGGCACGAACACGTCGTAACTGTCAGCGGCCGCATGGACGCCGGCGCAGGTCAGAAGCACGGAAACCGCGGCGAATATCTTTGCAATGACCTTCATGGCAAAATGTGGATTTTCCTGCAAATTCCGAGCCGATTTCCCTTGAATCCTCTCTTGAAAAATCGAATCACCTTTGTTATTTTTGTACCGTAAGAAACATGAAAAAAATAAACTGCTTCAGATTTGTCTTTTATTTTCGAGGATGGATTCCTTTTGGAAGAAGGAGTGTACTGGACGTACACGACTGATGAGAAAAGAAATCCAGACCGAAAAGAATGAAAAAGATGATGCAGGTTATTTTTTGAAGGTTTCCAAGTTGACGGTCATGAGAATCATCTTGCTGACAGTAGGTAAGACCGACATCGCATGGGTACGTGAGGGTCTGGGGACATATTCCTCCAGGCTGTCGCATTACGTGCCGTTCAGTGTCAACGAGATCCCAGAGCTCAGGAACACGTCCGCTCTCACAAAGGCTCAGATCAAGGACAAGGAAGGCGAGCTCATACTCAAGAACATAAAGACTTCCGACAGGGTCATCCTGCTGGACGAGCGCGGAAAGGAGTACCGCTCGGTCGAGTTCGCCGATGAGATCGCGCGGATGACCGCCGGAGGCGGCAAGGACATCGTGTTCGTGATCGGCGGAGCCTACGGCTTCAGTGACGCGGTCTATGCCAGATGCGACGGGAAGATGTCCCTTTCGAGGATGACCTTCTCTCACCAGATGGTCAGGGTGATCTTCGCGGAGCAGCTCTACAGGGCGTTCACTATAATCAAAGGGGAACCTTACCATCACGAATGAGCGCAAGGAAGTTCGGCATAAGGATCTGGCTGGCGGGAGCGTTTCTGGCTCTCGCCGTCATTCTTCCGTTCTCCGCGATGTACATCGGCAACCTGCCCGGCAACACGGAAAGGGAAGCCGCCAAGGTCAGCCGGACCGTCACCGACAGGATGCACATCCTTGACGAATATGTCGATTCGGCCCTCACGGCAGACCGCCGGGTCAGGACAAGCCACAGCGACGTGCCGCCCGACATGGTCATCTACAGGTACATCGACGACACGCTCCAGTCGTGGAGCAACCAGTTCCCGGTCAGGAATGACGACATCTCGTCCAGAATCGTGTTCCCGAGGCTGTCAAAGCCGAGGGAAAGCATCTATTCCCCTCTCGCCGATGTCACCCCAGAGGTGTCGTTCGTCAATTACGGGCAGAAATGGTACCTCGTCAAGTCCGGAAGCATCGGAAACAGGAAGGTGATCGCGGGGCTTGAGATCGTCGATTCGATGTCCGACGAGAGTCCTGGCGGAGTCAACAGAAAACTCGGCCTGGGCCGGAACTACGCCATCGTCCCATTGTCGGAAAGCAGCGGATCCGCCGTCATCATCGACGGCAAGCCCGTGTTCAAGATCGTGGAGAACCACCTGTGGGGAGAGAACATCAAAAGCAGCTCCAGGATCTTCTCCCCGACGGTCTATGCCGACGGCCAGCTTTTCAATTCGCTGGGAGCCGTGCTGATCGTCTCGATCCTGATCGTCCTGCTCATCTGCTGCACATTCGCGGCGAGGAACGGCATCTTCCGGAGGATTCTGAAAGCCCGGCACCGCAAACGGATCCTTGGGCTGTACGCGACGTGCATGTTCCTGATGATCGCCGGGGTTCTTGCCTTCATCCACGTGATCTTCCGGAGCATCATCCTGAACTCCAACATCTCGCTCGAGCTTTACCGGCTGAACGACCTCAGCCTGTTCAGCCTTCTTGTGTACCTGACCCTGATCAGCCTGCTGATGACCGTTCCGCTCCTGACGCAGATGCTCATGCCCGCGCTGAAGCACCTGACCGGCTTCAGGCACAATCTTTTCTCCGCAGGAAGCCGGACTGTCACCGCCATAGTCTTCGCCACCTACATTGTGACCACGGCCGGCACGCTCGGATTCCGCAAGGAACAGAACAGGGTCAATGTGTGGGCCAACCGGCTGTCCATCGAAAGGGACATCAGTCTGGAGCTTGAACTGCGCAGGGTGGAGGACAAGATCGCCTCGGACCAGCTGATCTCCACACTCTCGGCCCTTAAGAAGAGCGACCTCACAATCCTTAACAGAATCGTCGAGAGCTACATGCTGAGGGTCTCCCAAGACTACGACATCACCGTGGAGCTGTTCCCGGAAAACGAGCGGGACAAAGGGGTCATCGCCTATTTCACTGAGATGGTGACCAGAGGCTCCCCCATCTCCGAGGGTTCCCGGTTCAGGTACATGCGGGACACCGGAGGACACAGTCTGTACGCCGGCAGTTTCGCCTACTACAACTACGGGAGCGGGGTGACGATGATGCTCCTGCGGGTGTCCCCGAAATCAAGCCGCGAGAACAAGGGTTACGCCAGGCTGCTCGGCTACTCCGCTCCAGGAGACGTGCTGATCCCGCCGAGATACTCCTACGCCAAGTACTCCGGAAAGACCCTGACATCCTACAAAGGCAACTACTCCTACCCGACAGTCGTGGATGAAAACCTTGAGGAGGAGATCGACGAGGCCGTGGACGGAGTGGTGCGGATGAACGGCTACACCCATTTCATCAACAAGGTCTCCGACAACGACCTGATCATCGTCTCAAGGCCTAAGATCGATGATTTCACCTACTTCGTGGCGTTCCTGTTCCTGACCCTGGTCTTCTACTTCTGCCTGTCCCTCCTGACCCTCACGCGGATCCATCCAAGGCTCCGCGAAAGCAACTACTACAAGTCCAGGATCAACGCGGCGATGATGGCGGCCCTGATCATGACGCTCATCGCCCTTGCCACAGTCAGCGTGCTGTTCGTTTACCGCAGGAACAACGCCAACCTGAAGTCCTCGATGGCGGACAAGATCAACTCGCTGCAGACCCTTCTCCAGGCGAGATGCCGCTATGTCGATGATTTTGGCGAATTCAGCGCCCAGACGGCCGCGGGGATATTGGAGGACATCAGCAACACGATGAAATCCGACATCACGCTGTACACGACAGGCGGCAAGGAGTTCCGCTCCACCACGCCGGAGGTGTTCGACATGATGCTTCTGGGGTCCAGAATGAACCAGGACGCGTTCGAGAGCATCATCTACAAGAACAAGAGGTACTACATCGGGATGGAGGACATCGGCTCCAGGCGGACATATTTCCTCTACGCCCCCGTGTTCAACGCCCAGGGCAAGATGATCGCCATCATGTGCTCCCCTTTCACGGACGAGAGTTTCGACTTCAAGTCCGAGGCCGTGCTGCACTCCATCACCGTCATCACGATGTTCATGATCCTCCTGCTGCTGGCGAGGTTCATCACGGCGAAGGCTGTGGACAGGATGTTCAAGCCTCTCTCCGAGATGGGGCGCAAGATGAACGAGGCAAGCATCAACAATCTTGAATACATCGTTTACGAGCGGGACGACGAGGTCTCCCGTCTGGTGCGGGCCTACAACCTGATGGTGCATGACCTGTACAACTCCACCAGGAGGCTCACACAGGCAGAGAGGGACAAGGCCTGGGCCACGATGGCGCGGCAGGTGGCCCACGAGATCAAGAACCCTTTGACTCCGATCAAGCTCCAGATCCAGAGACTCGTCAGGATGAAGAAGAACGGCAATCCGGCCTGGGCGGAAAGATTCGACGAGATCTCCGAGGAAGTCCTCAAGCAGATCGACCTGCTCGCGGACACCGCCAACGAGTTCTCCACATTCGCGAAACTCTACACGGAGGAGCCGGTCGAGATCAATCTTGACAGGCTCCTGAAGGAGGAGATCGACCTGTTCGACAGCCGTGAGAACATCCGGTTCTCCTACATGGGGCTTGAGAACGCCACCGCAAGAGGGCCGAAGCCTCAGCTGACACGGGTGTTCGTGAATCTGATAAACAACGCCGTGCAGGCGATAGAGAACGCCCAGGCGGAAGCCCGGGACAATGGCGGGGAGCCTTTCACGGGAAGGATAGTGGTGTCCCTCAGGCTGTCCTCCAAGGACGGCTTCTACGACATCGTGTTCGAGGACAACGGCCCCGGAGTCAGCGACGAGAACCGCTCAAGGCTCTTCACGCCGAATTTCACGACAAAGAGCAACGGCACCGGCCTGGGACTCTCCATCTGCAGGAACATTCTTGAGAAATGCAACGGCGAGATCTTCTACTCCAAGTCCTTCTCCCTCAAGGGAGCCTGCTTCACCGTCCGTTTCCCGCGCGGATAGCGGGGACAATCAGAAAACCAGCATAGCCGCACAGAAGACAAGGGCGGCCGCAAGAACGGCGTCGATCAGACGGCCGTACCTTTCCGAAAGGCTGTTGAGTCCGGAGCCGGCGACAAGCCACACCAGATTCGCCACCGGTCCAGCCAGCGTCAGCAGGGCGCCGACCTTCGCAAGTTCGGCAAATGAACTTGAATACGGCAGCACGAATGTCCCCAGGGCTGTCAGGCAGAACATCCAGACTTTGGCGTTGGTGACTTCAATGATGATTCCGGTCCTGACGGAACAGGATTTCGCCATCTCCTCCCCGGACTGGCCGGATTTGATGACGATCATCGCCGCAAGGCAGACCATGTAGAGAGCCCCGGCATAGGACAGCCATTTGACATAAGGGCCAAGTGCGTCGCCAAGAAAATGGGTCACCAGCACAAGTGTCGTGTCGATGAACAGGAAACCGATCATAAAGCCCCACCAGACCCTCATCGCCCGCTTCCTTCCGAAGTGGATTCCCGAATGGAAAGCGCACAGATTGGACGGCCCCGGCGTATAGCCCAGCGCAAGGATGTAAAGCAGCAATGACGGAAGCATCTGTGACGGCATGTTCAAAATTAATCAGAATATTCAAATAATCCAAATAACGCAAAAGAGACCCGCCTTCCGGGGCGAGCCTCTCTTGTAGTCCCAATAGGAATCGAACCTATATTTAAGGTTTAGGAAACCTCCGTTCTATCCGTTGAACTATGGGACCGTTAGTTTTCCACCGAAGAGACTACTCCGCGCTCTTCTCGATGATCTGACGTCCTCTGTAGTAACCGCACTCAGGGCAAACGTGATGATACATCACCGTTGCGCCGCAGTTGGAGCAGGTCGCAAGAGTAGGAACCGGAGCGAAGTCATGGGTCCTTCTTTTGTCTCTTCTCTGCTTTGAGACTTTGTGTTTCGGATGTGCCATAGTTAATTATTCTTTAATTTATCATTTCAACTTATCCATCAGATCCTTCAGTGACGCAAACGGCAATGAGGCATCTTTCCCCCGGGAATCCTCCCTCTGCTCATCTTCAGAATTCAGATATCTCAAGGCCTCGGGATCGCACTCCCCTTCAGGATGCACCCTCTGGACCGGAAGCGAAAGGCAGACATAGTCATAGACCGCCTGGCCGAGGTCAAGATCCGCATCCGATTCCGGAAGCCAGACTATCTCCCTCTCCCCTTCGGCGGCATCGCTGCCGAAGGCCGGTTCCTGACCGAATTTGACGCTCAGGCGGAAACCCGTCACGACCGGAAGCCTCAACTCTTCAAGGCATCTGTCGCAAGCCACCGTGACTTCACCGTTGACATCGCAGTCGACCCCGATGAAACGCCCCGATTTCTCGGCGTACACCTCCACATCAAGATCCGCTGCCAGAATCTCTGAATTCTCAAAACGCTCAAAGAACTCCTTCCCCGCCCGCCAACGGAACTCCGTCCGTCCTTGGGCCAATCCATTTATTGGAACCACAAAATTCTCTTCCATCGATCCGGTAAACAGATTAAGTGATTCCTAAAAAATAACTTGGTGCTTTTGCTCGTCTTTTTGGTCTGAATTTACTTGTTCATCAGTCGTGTGCCACCGGCACACTCCTTCTTCACAAATAAATTTATCCACAAAAATCCTTCTCAAAACCTTACCAATTTATTTTTTCATCATCACTAAGGGTTGCAAAGGTATAAATTTTTTTCCGAATATGAAATCTTTTCGTGAATAGTTTGACTATTCGTCGTCACCGGAATTGCCCGAACGCTTCCTGTCCATCGGGTCAAGAAGGATCTTGCGCATCCTCAGATGGTGCGGAGTCACCTCCACGAGCTCGTCCTCACGGATGTATTCAAGCATCTCCTCAAGGGACATCTTCACCGGCGGCGGAAGCGTGACCTTCTCGTCAGAGCCGGCGGCACGCACGTTGGTGAGCTTCTTCGTCTTGCAGATGTTGATGTTGAGATCCCTCTCCCTGGTGTGCTCGCCCACGACCTCGCCGCAGTAGATGTCCTCTCCGGGATCGATGAAGAACTTGCCTCTGTCCAGAAGCTTGTTCATTGAATACGCTATCGCGGTTCCGGTCTCAAGGGACACGAGCGAACCGTTGGTACGGTTCTCGATCTCCCCCTTGTAAGGCTGGTACTCCTTGAACCTGTGCGCCATGATGGCCTCGCCCTGCGAGGCGGTCAGGAGGTTGCTCCTGAGTCCCATAAGTCCACGGGTAGGGATGTCGAAATTGAGAAGGGTCCTGTCCCCTCTCGGCTCCATGTGCAGAAGCGCTCCCTTCCTGCGGGTGGCAAGCTCTATGGCCGCTCCCACAAACTGCTCCGGGACCTCGATGGAGAGATCCTCGACAGGCTCGCAGCGCTGGCCGTTGATGGTCTTGTCCAGCACTTTGGGCTGACCGACCTGAAGCTCGAATCCCTCGCGGCGCATCTCCTCGATGAGTACTGACAGATGCAGGACTCCACGTCCATAGACCACGAACGAGTCTGCGTTCAGCCCCGGCTTCACCTTCAGGGCAAGGTTCTTCTCCAGTTCCTTGTCGAGACGGTCCTTTATGTGCCTTGAGGTCACGAACTTGCCGTCCTTTCCGAAGAACGGGGAGTTGTTGATGGTGAAGAGCATGCTCATCGTAGGCTCGTCGATCGAGATAGGAGGGAGGGCCTCCGGTTTCTCGCTGTCCGTGATCGTGTCGCCGATCTCGAATCCGTCGATGCCGACGACGGCGCAGATGTCACCGCACCGGACACTGTCCACATTGGACTTTCCGAGACCGTCAAACACCATTAGCTGCTTGACCTTGTGCTTCTCGACCACGTCATATCTCTTGCAGAGGCTGACCTGCTGGCCTGTCCTGAGTTCGCCGCGGGTGAGTTTGCCGACGGCGATCCGTCCGACGTAAGGGGAATATTCAAGTGATGTCACCTGTAGCTGAGGAGTGCCCTCCACCACTTTCGGTGCCGGGATCTCGGCAAGGATCGCGTCCAGAAGAGGGGTGATGTCCGAAGTCGGGTTCTTCCAGTCCTCCGACATCCAGCCCTGCTTGGCGCTTCCGAAGATCGTCTTGAAGTCAAGCTGGTCATCCGTGGCGTTCAGGGAGCACATCAGGTCGAACACCTCTTCCTGAACCTCGTCGGGACGGCAGTTCGGCTTGTCCACCTTGTTGACTACCACGATAGGCTTCTTGCCCAGCTCAAGGGCTTTCTGAAGCACGAAACGGGTCTGAGGCATGCAGCCCTCGAAGGCGTCCACCAGAAGCAGCACGCCGTCCGCCATGTTCAGAACCCTCTCTACCTCCCCTCCGAAGTCGCTATGGCCCGGAGTGTCTATGATGTTGATCTTGACATCCTTGTAGGTGACAGACACGTTTTTCGCGAGGATCGTGATACCTCTTTCCCTCTCGATGTCGTTATTGTCGAGAATCAGCTGTCCAAGATTCTCCGGCTGACGCACCAGATTCGCCTGGTAGATCATCCTGTCCACGAGAGTCGTCTTGCCGTGATCGACGTGCGCTATGAGCGCGATGTTCCTAATCTCTTGCATATACCGTTAAAAAAATCTTGCAAAATTACGGATTTCCAATGGAAAACCGAAAGATTGCAAGATTTTTTTAACATTGGCGGCAGAGCCGGTTCGGTAAGCTCACCTACCAGTTATCCGACCTGAACGGCACAGCCGGCAGACCGCGGCGCCCGGTAAGGTTGCCGATCTGGAAGTCGCGGAAGCAATAACGCACCGCCACAGGAGCGGGAACCTTGTCACTCTTGACGATAATCTTGTTCCATGCCCCGAGACGAGCCTCGGCAGGATAGAAGACCTTGTCCTCGCCGGCCACCTCAAAGCCGTTGATTCCATGCCAAGGGCTGAAGCCGTTGCCTCCGTCACGGAAAGTCACCTCTATCTCATCGCCTTTGACCTCCATGCTCTTGTACCGGGGACCCTCATAAGGAAGGTAACTCATCCCATAAGTCTTGTTGAGGGCTATGTAGGCCAGGCGCTGTCCGACCTCCTTCTTCTTGCAAGGATGGATCTGGTCATATTCATGAGAGTACGCAAGGTCATTGATGCAGGCGATGCCGCTGTTAGGGATCATGTCCACGGCATTGTGCTGGGCTTCCCGGATTCTCGCGCCTACAGTCCCGTCAGCGCCGTAGATGTACGGTGCCAGCTCAACCTCGTAGAAAGGAAGGTCGCCCCGTCCCCAAAGGCCTCTCCAGATGCTGACCATCTTGGCGAGCCTTTGGGCATAGTGCGCATAGCCCCCGGCGTTCGTCTCGCCCTGGTACCAGATGAAACCGTTGAGGGTGTAGTTGCGGATCGGGTACAGCATTCCGTTGTACATGATGTAAGCGTTGTTGCAGTTGTACCCGCCGTCCGGATCCATCTTCGGGGCATACCGCCCGGTAGGCAAGGTGTTCTCCGGATAAGACCTCACGACATCCTCCGGCATCCAGCTTTCCACCGCCGAACCGCCCCAGTTGCAGGACACGAGTCCCACAGGCACATCCAGCACGGAATTCAGCATCTTGGCGAAGTGCCAGCCCACCGCGGTAAACCAAGCCGCCGTCTCAGGCGAGCTGACCTGCCATGTACCATCTACAGTCTCCTTAAGAGACTCGGCACCGGTCTTCGGGATCTTGACGAGACGGATCTTGTCTCTGTACTGTCCGGACAGGGCGATCTCTTCCAGCGCGCCTTCTACCGGACACGAGCCGAAACCGTCCAGCGGCATCTCCATGTTGGACTGTCCGCCGCAAAGCCAGACCTCCCCGACCAGGATGTCCGAAAGGGTGACGGAGCCGTCCTTGTCGGAGATGGTTATGGAATATGGCGTGTAACCAGCCTCCGGTGTCTTGACAGCAAGCTTCCAGTTACCGTCACGGTCGCTTTTCACCGAATATTCCTTGGAGTCCCAGCCGGTCTTCACCGACACCTTGGAAGAAGGTGCGGCCTTTCCCCAAAGGTTGGCGTCGGATTTCTGCTGGAGGACCAGATGGTCGCTGAGGATCTGAGGGAGTTCAACCTTCGCCTCAGACGTGGCGGACGCGGCCGCTCCGGCCGCCAAGACCGCCACAATTGTTCTCAAAATTCTGTGGTTCATTGTCCGTTGATTGTTAAACTATCTTATTTATCTGACTTTCTTACCGTTGGCATCAACCCAGATGCGTTTTTCGGGATCAGTGCAGGTCACGGTCCTGCCCAGATCGGTGTCAAAGACCGTCTGGCCAAGATTCGGGGCATATGTTCTTCTTTCCGCGCTTGAGACCGCCGGCTTGTGAGTGTTGTTGTGCGACTCAACGGCGATTCCGCTTCCCGGAGCCCAGAACGGGATTGTGGGCGAGTTTCGGATCCACTCATCACCCTTGTTGAAATTCTGGATCGAATAGTCGATGATTCCGTGCCACTGCCCCGGTGTCGTCTCGGTGGCATGCTCGCCTCCCAGGGCAAGGTTCGCAGGATAGTGTTCAACCGCGAAGTTGATGAACCTTATGGACTGTCCCAGCGGGTTTTCGAAAAATTTCGGATAATTGGCGGAGACCTCGTCATGGCATCCTATGAGGGTGATAGGATGGACCTGTGCCGTACCGGGAAAATTGTCCGGGTACTGGTTGAAGGTGAATCCGTAAGTGCAGCCGATCGACGTAGAGCTGATCAGCACCAGATGCTCGCCCGAAAGCGCAAACCCGACCCCAAGTCCGGTGACCGTGCAATGGTTGAACTCAGTGGCGGTTCCGTTGTTGGAGCCTTGAAGTCCCCTGATGCCGACACAATCCATCACGCCCAATCTGATTGAACCCTCGCGGTTATTCCACGGGACTTTGCAGTTGCATCTGTCCGCACTCATCCTTCCCGTGTTGTAGCCGTCGATGCAGACAATCCTTTTCCCGTTGTCAGGCAGGTACACCGCCACATTCGCGACCTCCAGATTCTGGGACATGGTCTGGATGTAGTCTCCGGCCGTCCCGCCGATCACCGAACAGGTTACCTGATCGGAAAGAGCATCATAGCATTCACGCGACACCCTTATTCTCACCCCCTCGCCGTTCCAGTTCGGCATGTCGCCCTCGATGCGGACATTTGACTCAAACGGGGTCCTGAGTACATAGCCGGTACCGTCCTCCGCAGTGAAGAAACCATCGATCATGTAGTTTCCGCAGGCCATCTCCAGTCTGCCACAGTTTCCCAGCAGCTCCATAGCCTTCCGGAGCGAGACCTCGTCGTGTCTGCCCTCACAGACAATGTCCGCCTTTTCCTTGTCGGAAGGTGCGGAGTCCGAAGCCGCCACCTTTACCACAGTCATGGGGGTCCGCGCCACCGCGCACAAGACCGGGATGATTACGGCTATACATGAAACAATAGCCCTTAATCGATTATGCATTTCACAATGGGACATGTGACAAAATGTGATTATTCCTACAAATATGGCTTTTTTCTTTTGAAAATAAAAGAGGAAGAAAACCGAGTTATCCAAAACAAACCTGTCCGGAGAGTGTTTTGCAAGATAATAATAGTTATCTTTGTCCGATCTATCACACACGAGTATATGGCGAACAAACTTTGGGACAAGGGATTCAAGGAGGACGAGAGGATCGACGCTTTCACGGTGGGCAATGACCGTGAGCTGGATCACGAGCTCGCCCCTTATGACATAATGGGCACGATGGCCCACATCACGATGCTTCAGAGCGTGGGGCTTCTTTCGAAGGAGGATCTGGACAGGCTGCTTCCGGAATTGAGGGAGTTATATTCATCAGCCCGCAAGGGGGAGCTTTATGTGGAGGACGACGTGGAGGACATACATTCGCAGATCGAGCTGATGCTTACCCGCCGCCTCGGGGATGTCGGCAAGAAGGTCCACACGGGGCGCTCCCGCAACGACCAGGTGCTGGTGGATCTGAAACTCTACGCGCGGGCGGAGATCGAGAAGACCGTGCTTAAGGTCGAGTCTCTTTTCAAGACGCTTCAGGAGGCCAGCGAGAAGTACAAGGACGTGCTGATCCCGGGCTACACGCACCTGCAGGTGGCGATGCCGTCCTCTTTCGGGCTTTGGTTCGGAGCCTATGCAGAAAGCCTTTGCGACGACCTCAGCATGATGAGGGCCGCATGGGATGTCGTGAACCTCAACCCGCTCGGTTCCGCCGCAGGCTACGGCTCGTCCGCTCCGCTGGACAGGACTCTTACTACGAAGCTGCTCGGTTTTGAGGACTTGGACTACAACTCGGTCTATGCGCAGATGACCAGGGGGAAGATGGAACGAGCCGTGGCGTTCGCATATTCATCGGTTGCGGAGACCGTCGGGCGGCTCGCGATGGACGGATGCCTCTTCTCCAGCCAGAACTTCGGCTTCATCCATCTGCCGGACGCTCTGACGACCGGCTCCAGCATCATGCCGCACAAGAAGAACCCGGATGTGTTCGAGCTCGTGAGGGCGCACTGCAACAAACTTCAGGGCGTGCCGAACACCATCCGTCTCATCACCGGCAATCTGCCGAGCGGCTACTTCCGGGACATGCAGATCCTCAAGGAGGTGTTCTTCCCGATATTCAAGGAGATGAACGACTGTCTCGACATTGTCGAATATGCCGTCCGCGGGATGGAGGTCGTCTCCGATGTGATGGACGATCCGAAGTACCGCCTGGCGTTCAGCGTGGAGGAGGTCAATCATCTGGTGGAGAACGGAGTGCCGTTCAGGGATGCCTACCGTCAAGTCGCCGACTCCATAAGGCAAGGGACTTTTGAATATCACGGTTCGCTCCACCACACCCACGAGGGTTCCATCGGCAACCTCTGCAACGGGCGGATCGCCGCAAAGATGTCCCGGATTCTCGCCGGCTTCGGCTTCGACAAGGTCCGCGCCGCCGTCTCCGCGCTTGCCGGTACTGTAGAATCTCGATAACAATTCGTTAGGCCTGGAATCCGGAGAGCCTCTAACCTGAATTTTTCACGTTACAAAAATTCAGAACAGAGGCTCTCCTGATTTTCAGCACTTTTTCTCAGAAGCTGTTTTGATTTGTTTGTTTGAAGGGTAAGAGCAAGCTCTTTCCCTGCT
>CAVIGZ010000040.1:0-17727 GCA_963642565.1 Bacteroidaceae bacterium
TTCCTGAACGAACCCTTGGGAGTATACCACTTGTCATGATTCCCGTCCCCCAACTCCATAAGCAAAGCCCTATGAATATAAACGCTCTGGTTGTCAAAGATAAGGGGTCTTGGGCTGGGATAACCGCTTTCTCCTGACAGAAAGAAAAGTATCTTCGTCAAGAAACTTCTGCCGACTCCGGGAATCCGGTTTTCTCCATTTTTCATGGAATCATACGCCTTGGCGATAGTTGACTCTCTGAGTAGCATCTTCACATCTGACAACTTTTTCGTGATGGTTTTCGCTTCCTCCGAGAAAGCGCGACACGCATCTGTCGTTTTGAGGTCCCCTTTGTGGCCCTTCTGCGGTCTGGTAGCATTAATTCCGCCCCAAAGCATAGCTGCAACAAACCCCGCATACAAATCCTTCCCGAATTGCTCGAAACACTCTGCGCGATCAATCTTGTCTGGAAGTTCGACGACGGACTTCCGAAACTCTTCCGTGCAATTTTCTTTCAAGAATTCGAGAACACCGTCGCGATAATTGTCTTTCCATTTGAAAGGGTTCTGCACCTTGATCTTACCAGCTTTATTTTGCTGCTTGATGTAGTTTTCTAATACTCCCATATTACATATTGTTAATGCCACCCACGTTCATGGTATCCTAAATTAGTCTGTTACAACGAACACTTTTTTGCTCCGACAATTTAGCAAAAAACAACACTATTCAACCGCCTCATAAAGTTTTCCTAGAACCTTTACCATGGCGAGAGTGTCGAGGCGGCAGTAGTCGAGGAGAGCGCGACGGGCTTTTGCTTCGTCTTCCGGGGCCATGTACTGGAGTTTCGGGAAGAGGTTCATGGCGTCACCGCCGTTTTGGCAGATTTCGTCAAGGGCGTGGTAGTCCAGTTCCGGATCGTTCGGGAAGAGTGCCGGAAGGACGCTCTTGATGGAAAATGAGCCGCCCATGGCAGGGACATAGTAGTAACCCTGCCGGAAAGGGACCAGCAGATCCTTGACATTGTCCTTGATGGCCAGGAGATGTTCGGCAAGATCCGGGAACATTTCGGCAAGTTCACGGAGACGGGTACACTCAAAAGCCTTGTTGAAAACAACGACATCAACATTGGAGGGAATATCCCTGCAAAGAGCCTCAGCAATCGGACGGAGAGGATTGCCTTTGGACGGCGCAAGGAATTCCACATGCTTCAACTCGCCACAAGGCTCATTTTGTATGTGCAGAGAGTACTGTGTCGGCAACTGTTGATAAGGTCTCGTTCCGTCATAGCGAGGGATGGCCGGCATGATGGATTCAAAGTCCAGGAAGTAGAGCGGGTACGTTAGCGTGTCCAGGAATGTGCGAATGCCCGCTTTGTTGATTGACGCGGTTCCGGCCAAGGTGCTTTCAACCTGCATACGCTGTTTGGCGTTAAGCGGCATGTTTTGTGCATCTTCAAATGTGACAGTCCCGGAGTTGTAGTTCTCGAACCTGTCGGTCCAGTCCATTCTGTAAAGGTCGAAAACAGACGGCTTGGGAACTTCCCTTGTACAGTATTCCCAGAAAGCGCACAGGTAGGGCGAACGGCAGGCCGTGGAAAGAGATTTTCGGGGTTCTTCCTTCTTTTCAAGAGCCGAAAGAGCATTCTGAACATTGGCCGCAACGTTCTCATACTCGACATCAACTGCATCCTTCAGGTTGTCAATCTTGAAGAGTTTGTCTATTTCGATGTCTCCTTGACGCACATACTTGTTGTTGATGCAGACAAGGTAAGTGCCGGTTATATTCAGGTCGCATCCGGTCAGGACATATTTCTGGTAGGCGACATCCCATCCGTAGATTTCTTTGTCTGTGGAAGTTGAGCTCTTCACTTCGTAGATTGCGTAGCCATCGGACGTTTTGTGGAGAATGTCAACCGCGCAATAGCATCCGTTGAAGTCAAAGGCTGCCTCGCAGATGTTGACCACACCACGCGCCAGGGCATCCTTGGTCCGTTCTATCATCTTGAAGATGTCGAGATGTCCGTCAGCACGGAAGGAGGTCATGTCCTCATACTCGCCCAGCAGGCCTTTAGCCAATTCTCCGACTTCGGTTCCGGTGTCAAATATCGATTGCTGTGCATCAGTAATGACGGCCTCGTCCGGCTTGAAAACGCCAAGCCAGAGAGCCTTGTCGCAGAGTCTGAACTGCGTGTAACGTGATTTTGAGAGTCTGTGTGCCATATTTCCACTATTGTGTGACTTTTTTCGATGTCATTTCAAAGCCCTCAAACGAGTTCCGTCAGCAGGCTCGAAAAAGCTATTTTTAACTCTTTTTGCTGACCATTTTTCAAACAATTAACTTAAAGCGCCCTATTTACAAATATAGGTGATTATTTTAAATTTTAGGGATAAACTATGCTAAAACGTGGCAAAGGATGATAGAATATTTTGAATAACGAGTTCTGAATAAGCTACTTCCTACTGGAGAAAAGTCCCGCAATCCAACTGATTGCAGCTTCGAGGATGAGGAATGCCAAGAAGATCAGGAGGATTGAATTGAGGCTGATGCCGAGTTTGGAGCCTACCCTGTCGTTGATGATAGGCCAAGCCTTGTTGATGGGGTAGAACTGCTTGCCGGGAAAGATGAGGCCGAGAATCCAGGCGATGGGAGACCACAGAAGAAGGATGATGAGGAGATAGGGAAAGAGCAAGGCACCAGCCACGCAGGCCAGCACCATACCGATGATTTTCAGGGCTTTCATTTTAGAATCCTATTCTTTTGACCGTTTGTTTGGTAACTGATTCCTCCACGCAGTAGCGGCGGAGGTCGTCGAAGCCGCCATCCGTGCCGGATAGGATGCTGTCTATAGTCCACTTGCGGACCACATTCTCTATCTGACCGCCACTGAACGGGAACTCTTCCGCAATGGAGAGTGCCTGTTCATCGGAGAGCGAAGGGAACTGGGACTTCCATATCCGGCTGCGGGGTTCGAGTTCGGGCTTGTTGAAACGTACCTTGAAGAGGAAGCGGCGCTCGAAAGCAGGGTCGAGATTGCCGAGAAGGTTGGTAGTGGCGATCATGATGCCGCTGAATTTCTCCATCTCTTCAAGCAGAATGTTCTGCACGCTGTTCTCCATGCGGTCCACGGACTTCTCGGCGCCGTCCATTCGCTTGCCGAGTATGGCATCGGCCTCGTTGAAAAGAAGGATGGGAGTCAGGTCGCTTTCAGCATTTGCGATGCGGTACTTTTCAAAGAGCGACCTCATGTTCTTCTCCGTCTCGCCCACATAGCAGTTGCGGAGCTTGGCAACGTCGGCTTCCATTATTTTGCGACCCGTGTGGCGGGCGAGCTGGTACACGGTCTCGGTCTTGCCCGTACCAGGGTCACCATAGAACAAGCAGGTGAAGCCTGTGCGGAGACCCTTGGCCGTCATGGCCTTGTACACTCTGTTCAATGAGCCATCCTTCAGGAGCTCGCCGAGACGGTCTATCTGGCCCTTCTCCGAAGGGTTGTAGAACAGCTCCTTGGAGGGTTTTTCATCCCAGTCGGTGAGATGAACGAAGTTGAACCCTTGCTTTTCCTGCTTCGCATCGGCGAACATTTCCTTGGCTACGTCCTCCTTGATGCAGAAGCTGCCCTTTGAAAGCATACCATTTTCCTGTGCCGGTTCGATTATTCCACACCTCTGAAGGCCAAGGGTGTCCGCATCGAAACAGTCTCTGAGGCTTGACATCCAAGACTCGTCCTGTATGCAATCCTCGACATCGCCCAGGTCGAAGGATTTGCGTCCCCGTCTGATATACAGGTACGAGACTATGTAGAAAAGGTACCGCTCTTCATCGCAGATGTTCGTTATGAGTTTCTTGCAGGCCCGTGAGAAGCAGACTTGCTGGTTGGCTTCTATCACCTGCTCTATCTCCTCGAGGGTTTGCCGCGCAGTCATCTGCCCTTCGGACGCCGCATCCAGATACGCGGCAAAACGACGGAACATGGACTTGCTGGTGAGCCCGTCTATTTTCGGCTTCGTGTAGGGGACATTCTTCATAAGAGAACTGATGACTGGAGCGGGCACCTTTATCTCGTTGTTGTCCTTGATGCGGATAATCCATTTCGCCCGCAGCGCATCCAGCTCCTCCGCATGAGAGAGGAACTGGAGGTAGGACATGCCGAGAGCTGAGGCCACCTTGTTGATGGTACACCTCCCGCTTGCGTGGATATTGACGATGACAGCGAAAATGACGGCCTGGAAAGGGGCCAGGTCCATCCGCTCACCAAGATAATCAGTCTCTTCCTTGAAGACTTTGAGATGGGCGGGGTTGACGGAAACTTCGCCACCCGCATCAGTGCAGTGACGCTCGATGATTTCGAGGATGTTGTTGAGTGACTGTGCAAGGTTCTTTGTCATATTCCGTACATTATAGAGGTTATGCTGTCCTTGGATAAGAGATTTCTCTTATCCTATTTATATCTCACCGTATTAAGGATTTTTTGTGGCCCAAAGATATGTCGAAAGACTTAAACTTCCTGACAGGGTTTGCCAGCAAGTGGCAGAATGGTTATATTTGTATTCTAACGTTTATTTGTATGGCACATAATGATTTCAAACGCTTCATCTGGCTTATCGCCCTATTATATAATACAGGAGGGGCGACGTTTGCGGAGATTGACATGGATTGGCAGGATCAGGAGGATCTTAATCCTGACGGGAAATCTCTTCCGAAACGTACATTCAACAACTACAGGGAGTATATCAAAGAACTCTTCGGATTATCCATAGACTACTCGACCGGAGACAAGAAATATCATATCAGCGACACCCTGTACTCCGGCCGGATGCAGCAGGCTTTGCTGCTCCTGTCTTCCGTTTCCCTATGGAACCGCAAAGACAGTTACAAAAAGATGGCGGGGCGGATTCTCTACGAAGAAGAGCCGTTCGTCTATCCCAAATTTATGCGGCGGATTCTTTCTGCGATGGACAGCGACAATATGATCACCCTTGACTACAAAAAATATGGTGACAGGGCCATCTCGCACAGGAAACTTGCCCCGTACTGTCTGAAGATGTTCAAACGCCGCTGGTATCTGACCGCAAAGGAAGGGAACGCGATAAAGACCTTCTGTCTTGACAGTCGGACATGCGATATCAGGATTAATGACGTGAAATTCCGGTATCCTGAAGATTTCAATCCCGAGGAATATTTCAAGGACGTGTTCGGCATCCGCAAGGCCCCGGCGAAAGACGTAGTTCTGAAGGCTTACGGACAAGAGGCGGATTACTTGCGTTCCGCACCGATTCATCCTTCCCAAAAGGAGACGGAGAAGGGTACGGACTACGCCATCTTCTCTCTACATATAGGGACAAATGCTTGGGAATTCTATCAGGAGATATTGTCGCGCGGAAATCGCATTGAAGTCCTGGAACCGCAGTCTTTGAGAGAGGATATAGCCCGAAAAATTGATGACATGCGAGAAAGGTATGCCAGTTCTTGGCAAAGGCAAGCAGAAAGTTTAAGGAATAATGCTGATATTAGCGGTCCCAAAAAACCATAATAAACATTATCCACTATGTCTTTCACCAAGTTCATACACAATCACATCAACGACATCAACAACTATGTCCAGGCCCCTACCCTTTGGCGCAATGGCCGGTTCGCAAAATTGGCCGGAAAGGTAGAATCCACCAATGGCGACTTTGCTGAGGTCGTCAGAAATCTCCCCGCAGAGCTGTCGCGTGAAGATGTAGTCAGATTCTGCCGAGAGGATTTGTACAAAGGTTTCGTGGCCTCCATTATGTGGGGCGGCATCAGCCGTTTCCAGGCTGAGGAAATAGCCCGGAACAATGACCGTAACACAACCATGCCCAAATTGGAGCGACTCGTTGCGCTGCTCCATGGGTCTGATACCGATCAGGAGAGAATTGAAAATGCCATTGCGACCCTGAGGAGAGGCGGTGAAAATTACTTCTATGGAATCGGTTCCAGCTATTTCACCAAACTGCTCTATTTCCTTGCCTATGACATGGATCTCGCCGTCCGTCCTCTTATTTATGATGAGAATACGAAGCCGGCACATTTTGCCCTAATGCCGGAAGCCGGACAGAATCCTTTCTACTATTACGTCCCGGTGGATGAAGGATTGACTTACGCAGAACACACTTCTTTTGAGGATGTCTATTATCCTTATTGTGAACTGATGTATAAGACAGCCTGCAAACTTGGAATAGATGTCAGAAAACTTGAGGCCTGGGTATTCGGCCGGCGCACAAATATCATTTCCCGGCAGCCTAATCCGATGGAAGTAGCCAGAATTGAGGTTGACCGTATGCAGGACACTGGTATTATCAATTGTTGCTGCGGCGTCGAAGATCTGTTCGATGCTATCGGTGCGTCCCGAGTCTTCTACGACAACAATATTGACCTGTCCGGCTTGCTTTATAAAAAAGAAAGTACGCTCAATATCGGGAAAGATGAAAAGCATCCCGTCGTGATCACCGAGACGGAAGGTTATGTACATTTGGAGTATGTTGTTTCCGAAATATTGTTCCGCCTCCGGAATCTGGAATCGAAACTGATTTCACAGCAGAGCATGACTGTCGGTGACCGGATGCTGGACCGTCTTTGCTTTGAGGTGAAGTCGGACAAGGATGCGAAACCGGAAAAGAAGGAGGTATATTTCGACATAACTGCGGGCGGAACATCTGATGATTCCAATTAGAAGCTGTTTTGATATGTCACGCCTTGCAGTTCCTGGTGCAGCAGCGCTGGGAGAGGACGATGCCAAGGACGGCGACGAAGACTCCGATCCACTGGAAAAGGGAGAGATGCTCGCGGCCGATGACTTCGGCGACAAGGGCGGTGGCGACGCACATCATGGCGAGGAACACGCTGGATTTGCTGACACCCAACTTCTTGATGGTCATGGCCCAAAGCGAGAAGGCAAGGCTGGAGCAGAGGACAGCCAGACAGAGTATGGGTTCAAGAACATCCCACGAAAGAAGTCTGGAGTCGAAATCTTCGATCCCTCTCGTCAGGAAGAACGGCAGGAAGTACACGGAACCGATCAGGAACTGGTACATCACGATGACCTGAGGTTTGTAGCCGTCCGAAAGAAGTTTGGTCAGCGATGCATGCCCCACTTCCGAGAACACTGCAATCATCAGCAGGATGACTCCGAGGACGAAGTTCTGAGGCACCCCGACATCACCACCCTGCTTGAGCAGGACGAGACAGATGCCGCACAGGGTCACGGCGATCCCGAAACCGTTGAGAGCCGAGATCCGCTCCTTGAAGAACAATGCGCCAGCTCCAACCGAAAAAATCGGAACAGAGGCTATTATCATGGCGCTGATGGTCGGAGAGCCTGTCTCCTTGATGCCGTAGGTCTCGCAAAGGAAATACACAAGCGGCTCAAACAGAGCCAGAAACGCAAACTTGACCAGATCCTTGCGGGCGATCGGGCGGAAAGACTTCGTGAATATGTTGAAAAGCAGGAGGATCACCCCCGCGACAAAGATCCTTATCGGAACAAAATAAAAGATCGGCACATCAAGAGCGATAAGCTTGTCGCTCCAGATGTAGGACATTCCCCAAAGCACAATGGCAACAACGGAGAGAAGATAGACTACCGCCTTGTTGTCACATATACCTCTAACAGCGCTCATACAGAAAAATCTCTTTATCTTTCGATTTTGCAAAGATAAGCAATTTTCCGTTTAGAAACGAAATAATATTCAAATATTCATTAACACTTCGACACCGATTGTTTGTCAGGCAGAAGCCGCAGGGAAATTCTTTTGCGGTCCAGATCGACATCAAGGACGCTGACAGTGACTTTCTGGTGCAGTTTGACTTTCCGGCCACGCATCTGCGAGACGTGGACGAGACCGTTCTCGTGGATTCCGATGTCAACGAACGCGCCGAAAGCGGTCACATTCGTGACGATTCCAGGAAGTTCCATGCCCTGTTTCAAGTCATCGATCTCGTGGATGTCATCGGCGAAACTGAACTCCTGCGCGCTCTGGCGAGGATCCCGCCCCGGTTTGGCCAGCTCCTTGAGGATGTCATTGATTGTAGGAAGGCCGAACTCCCCTTCGACGTAGGCCGACGGGTCAATCCTCTTGATGAGTTCTTCATTGCCTACCAGCTCCTTTGTGCTGACACCCAGATCCGAAGCCATCCGGTCAACTATGTGGTAGCATTCCGGATGCACGGCGGAATTGTCAAGCGGATTCGCGGCACCGTGGATGCGCAGGAATCCGGCGCACTGCTCGAAAGCCTTCGGGCCGAGTTTCGGGACATCCCGTAGCTGGGTCCTGGAAGAGAAACCCTTGATGGAGGAACGGTAGTCCACGATGTTAGAAGCCAGAGCCGGGCCGATTCCCGAAACATAACTCAACAGGTAAGGACTGGCTGTGTTAAGGTTCACACCGACACTGTTCACGCAGATCACGACTGTGTTGTCCAGTTTCTCACGAAGCAGATTCTGGTCCACATCGTGCTGATACTGCCCCACTCCCAATGATTTAGGATCTATCTTGACCAGCTCGGACAGGGGATCCATCAGACGGCGGCCGATCGACACGGCTCCCCTCACTGTCACATCCTCATCCGGGAACTCCTGCCGGGCGACCTCGGAGGCTGAATAGATCGACGCTCCATCCTCGCTGACCGTGAACACCTTGACGTTCTCCGGAATCCCTACACGCTTGATGAAATCCTCGGTCTCGCGGGAGGCCGTGCCGTTGCCTATGGCGATGACCTCGATGGCATATTCATCAATCATAGCGGCAACCGCCATTATGGACTTGATCTTCTCGCTTTGAGGAGGATGCGGGAAGATTATCTCGTGGTGCAGGAGGTTGCCCTGCTCGTCCAGACAGACGATCTTGCATCCGTTGCGGAAGCCGGGGTCTATCGCCATCGTCCTCTTCTGACCGACCGGAGCGGAAAGCAGAAGCTGGGTAAGATTCTCACCGAACACATTTATGGACTCGACGTCAGCCTTCTCCTTCGCCTCCTTGACGATCTCGTTGGTCAGCGAAGGCTCCAGAAGACGCTTGTAGGCATCATCCACGGCCAGTCGGATCTGCTCCGCAAGCTTCGCCCCCGGATAACGGTGTTCCTGACAGAAATCGTAGTAGATCTTGTTGCCGCATTTCTCCGGATCCGCATCCAGACCAACAGACAGGAAACCTTCCTTCTCCGCGCGCAGGATCGCCAGCAGGTTGTGCGACGGAATCCTCTGCAAAGGCATGGAAAAATTGAAATACGTCCTGTACTTCGAGGCCTCGGCGTTGCCAGAGGCGGCCTTGGTCGCCTTGGACTCTATCCTGCGGGTTCTGAATATGTTCCTGAGGTTCCCGCGGACTGTCTGCGATTCGGAAAGCCGTTCGGCGATGATGTCCCGGGCTCCGGCGAGAGCCTCCTCAACGGAAGCGACCTTGTCACCGACATACTTGCCGGCCTCCGCCTCCGGATCCGCGGCCTCAACCTTCCACATCCTGTCGGCCAATGGCTCAAGCCCTTTTTCCCTGGCCATCGTGGCGCGGGTTCTGCGCTTGGGTCTGTACGGCAGATAAAGATCTTCCAACTCACTGGAAACCACGCAATTCTCGATTCTGCCTTTCAGTTCGTCAGTCAACTTTCCCTGTTCGGCGATCGTGGACAGGATGCCCGCCTTCCTCTTCTCCATCTCGGTGAACACATCGTTCCAGTGCTTGATCTCGGCGACGGCGACATCGTCCAGCCCTCCGGTCTTCTCCTTACGGTAACGGCTGATGAACGGGATAGTGTTCCCCTCCTCGAAAAGATGGACGCAGTTCTCAACCTGCCAATCCTTGACCCCGATGGCGCGGGCGATGTAGTCGATATAGATATTTTTCATATTCAAAGTGTTACCAATAAAACGTCAATCCTGCGAGACAACCTTCAGCTCATCCCTGTACGCCGAGAAGATCTTGGACTTGGAGACGAAGCCTACGTAGGTCCTGTCACGCCTCACCACAGGGAGATTCCATGCCGACGTGACCTCGAACTTCCTCATCACGGAATCCATCTTCTCGTCCTCGTAAACATATTCCTCGGCGCTGCGCATGAAGTTGAAGACGTGAAGGGTCTCATATTCATCGGTCCTGAACATGTCTTTGCGGATGTCCTCCAAAGAGACGAAACCCTGAAAGCGGTCCACCGAATCCAGAACAGGGAACATGTTTCTTGTGGACTCGGAGACAACCTCGACAAGGCGTCCGAGGGTGTCGTCGATCTTCACAGTCGAGAAGTCCGTCTCAATGACGTCGGAGACTTTCAGCAGGGTCAGCACGGCCTGGTCGCTGTCGTGGGTCAGAAGCTCGCCACGCTGGGCTATCCGCTTGGTGTAGATGGAATATTTCTCGACAATCCTTGTCGTTCCGAAAGCGATCGTCGATGTGAGGATCAGCGGGAGGAAAAGGTCATACCCCCCCGAGATCTCGGCGATAAGGAAGATCGCAGTCATCGGAGCCTGCATCACTCCAGCCATCAGCCCGGCCATGCCCACCAGCACGAAGTTCTGCTCCGGGACACTCACAGGCGTGCCGTCGAAAAGCAGGTTGAGGGTTCTCGCCACCACGAATCCGGCGATGGCTCCGACAAAAAGCGTGGGGCCGAAAGTTCCGCCCACTCCCCCGCCGGCGTTCGTCAGGGTCATGGAGAACACTTTCAGCAGCAGAATCAGCATGAAAAAGACCGGAACAGACCACGGGCTGTGCGCCAGAAAAGCCAGCGGAGTCTGCCCGTCAAGCGAGAGTTCCTGTCCGTTGAGCAGACCGCCGAGGGACTCGTAGCCTTCACCGTAGAGCGGAGGGAACAGGAAGATCAGGATTCCCAGCCCGACCGCGCAAAGAAGCCATTTGAGGTAGGCATTGTCCATCTTCCCGATCCTGTCCTCCAGCCTCAGCGTGGTGCGGATGAAATAGATGGAGCATGCTCCGCAGAAAAGTCCGAGGATGACGTAGTAAGGAATGTTCCTGAGCGCGAACGGAGTCAGGGTGCATTCGAACGGGGTCGAGGAGCCGAGCAGCGTGCAGGACACCACTGTCGCGGAGACTGTGGCCAGCAGCAGAGGCATCATCGACGTCATCGAGATGTTGAAAAGCAGGATCTCCAGCACGAAGAGGACTCCTGCGAGAGGGGCTTTGAATATTCCCGACACGGCGGCGGCCGCACCGCAGCCCAGCAGGACGGTCATGCTCCTGTAGGACAGTCCCATGTAGCGGGCGAAATTGGATCCGATCGCGGCTCCAGTGTAAACTATCGGAGCCTCGGCTCCCACGGATCCTCCGAATCCTATGGTCACCGAACTGGCCGCAATAGAGGACCACATGTTGTGCGGCTTGATCCTGGACTCATGTCTGGAGACCGCCTGCAGGGCCTTTGTCACACCGTGGCCGATCCTGTCCTTGATCACGTACCGGCAGAAAATCATGGCCAGAAGCATTCCGATCCCGGGAAGGGCCAGATAGTATAGCGCCCCGTCCAGAACCCCTCCGAAAGCATCCCGAAGCCCGTCCTGAATCACGGAGATCAAGGTCTTGAGCAGCACGGCGGCAAGCCCGACCACGATTCCGACGACGAGGCTGAGCACCAGGAGCTGGCTTCTTTCGGACCAACGGGATATGGGGTTGAACTTTGGCATATTCGTACAAATTTAGTTATTTTTGCGAGAGGATAAAACATCGGAATGAAAAAGACAAGGTTCGGAATAGCGGGGACGGGACGCATCAGCGACTGGGTTCTCAGAGGTGCCGTGATGGAGCCACGGTTCGAGGCCGCCGCAGTCTGTTCGCGCTCCCAGGAGAAAGGGAAGGCGTTCGCCAAGACTCACGGGATAAGCAAGGTCTATACCGACATCGATGCGATGGCCTCGGATCCTGACATCGACGCGATCTACATCGGCACGCCGAACAGCACGCACCACGATCTGGCGATCCGATGCATGAACCGCGGAAAACACGTGCTGTGCGAGAAGCCGATGGCCTCCAATGCTCGTGAAGTAAAGGAGATGATCGCCACCGCGGGAGCCAACGGTGTGATGCTGATGGAGGCGATGATCTCCACCTTATGTCCTAACTTCGTGGCGGCCAGGGTCCATCTGAAGGAGCTGGGGGACGTTCGCCACTACTTCGCGTCATTCTGCCAGTACTCCTCGAAATACGACCTGGTCAAGAGAATCATCGCCGGGAAGGACAAATCTCCGGTTCCGAGTTCGCTGAATCCGGACTGTTGCGGCGGGGCATTGATGGACATAGGAATATACACGATCTACCCGATGGTGGTGCTGTTCGGAAGACCTTCGTGGATCAAGGCCGATGCGACGACCTGCGAGGTGCCGGTGGCATCCGGCCGCTTCGATGCTTCGGACCTCCGCAGGTGGAAACGGATCGACCTGCAAGGAAGTGTCATTTTCGGATACGACGGAATGACGGCTTCGGTAATATATTCAAAGACAGCCGACTCGCAGCTTTGCTCGGAGATCTCCTGCGACGGAGGGATCATCTCCCTGGACCAGATCCACATCTGCCGCCATGCGGAGATGACAAGACGCGGCGCACCGACTTCAGGAAGGGCTTCGGGTCCGCAGGCAGAGGACATCTCCGTCCCTACGGATGCGGACGAGTACCTCTGCGAGTTCAGGGAGTTCATCGATGTGCTGGAGTCCGGACGGCTCGAATCGCCGGTCAACAGTCTGGAGACATCGCTGGCGACGGCTGAAATCCTCGACGAGATACGCCGTCAGGCCGGCGTGGTCTTTCCGGCAGATTAACCCGCCCCCCCCAAAAAAAAAATAAGCTGTTCAGCAATTATTTAGAAACTGTTTTAAAAAAAACAGCTTCTCATTGTCCGCCGAGGCGGGCGAAGAAGGTAAGGACATCCTCCCAGGTCCTGAAGGCGTCGGAGCCGAAATGGATCAGGGTACCCATGAAACCGGATGCTCCGTCCTTTTCAGGTTCGGCGTCGATCAGATAGTCTGCAAGGAGAAGATTCTTGTGGCCCGTGATCGTGACACGGTTCCAGACAGGAACTCCGAGAGCGGCCTCGCACCAGCTCACGACTTTCTGACAGAGTTCCGGACTGTTGTACGGCACACCTGCCACGATGTGGACATCATAGTCTGCGGCAAGCGCGGCTACCGCCTTGGCGAATCCGCTCGAATGGTTGATTATCCTGTCACTCAAAGAGATGAACAGCACCGGTTTCTGAACGTTCCGTTGTCCGTCGTCAATCCATTGGATGACGGGCAGCAACGAGTGGAGGATTGCTTCGTCGTTGAGATGATGCTCTCCGTCAAACCTTATCGCCTGCGGGTAATGTCCGCTGAACAAATCGAAAGTGTGGACCAGAGTGTCGCGGATTCCGAAAAGCCCGAAGACCTTGTCCTGATCCTCGGCCGCGCGCTCGAAGCAGTGCGAGCTGACCTCTCGGAAATGCTCCAGCAGGGTTTTCGTGACGAGAAACGAAGTCTCTCCGTCCTGACGGGGGTTATGATATTCCTGTCTGCCCAAGCCATTGTTTTTCAGCAGAGTGTCCGCCAGTTGGAACGCCGGGTTCACAAGAATGCGATCAACTCCATAGAGCATCTCGGCATACATCGCCCCCATCGAGGTGCCGATGACAAGATCCGGCTTCTCCGACGCTGTCATATTCATCAAAAGTTCCTTCGCCTCGAAAGGCTCCACCGGCAGGTCCGGAGCGACAACCTCCGCCTCCGGCATCAGAAGCCTCAACGTCCTCACGCTTCCGTTCTGTCCGCTCGACGCGAACCCATGCACGTAGAGTATCTTCTTCCCGGCCATCAGGCCCGGACGGGCATATTCATAAAGTTCCATAAGTCATCACCGGTTCATTTTGTCATGCATCCACAAAATTAACAATTTTCAGATGATCGGATGAACATTTGAAATTCATGATGGAAATGGTTACCTTTGAATGATAATATTAAAATGACACTGACTATGCCGGATCTTAAGAAGATAGTGGAGCTTTTCGCCATCGAGGGCGAGGTCAAGGAGATTGCGCCGCTGGGCAACGGACTCATCAATGACACTTACAAGGTGGTCACCGAGGGTGACGCGCCGGACTACGTGCTGCAGAGAATCAACAATACGATCTTCACGGACGTGGATCTGCTCCAGAGCAACATCGAGGCGGTGACACGGCACATCCGCAAGAAACTGGAAGCGGAGGGCGCTGATGACATTGATCGCAAGGTCTTGAGATTCATTCCGTTGAAGTCAGAGGGAGAGAGGTTGGAGGCGCTGATGAGCGAGAAGCCGAGGACTTACTGCCTTGCGGACGGAAAGTACTGGAGGGTTTCGGTGTTCATCAATAACGCCAGCACCTATGAAACGGTGAATCCTGAATATTCAGAATATGCCGGCGAGGCTTTCGGCGCTTTCGAGGCGATGCTCGCCGACATACCGGACACGCTCGGGGAGACCATCCCGGATTTCCACAACATGGAGCTGAGACTCCGTCAGCTGGTCGAGGCCGTGCGGGAGGACAAGGCCGGACGTCTGCATGCCGACGACAAGACCGAGGGGAAGGAGCTGCACAGGATTCTGGAGGACATCGACAAGTACGGGGTTCAGATGTGCAAGGCCGAGCAGCTGCACCGCGAGGGCAGACTTCCTAAAAGAATATGCCACTGCGACACCAAGGTCAACAACATGATGTTCGACAAGGACGGCAGGATCCTGTGCGTCATCGATCTGGACACCGTGATGCCGGGCTACGTGTTCTCGGACTTCGGGGATTTCCTGCGCACGGCCGCCAATCCGGTCGCCGAGGACTCTCCGGAACTGGACAAGGTCGATTTCGACATGGAGATCTTCAAGGCCTTCACGAGAGGGTACCTGAAAGGCACGAAGCCGTTCCTGACTCCGATCGAGAGGGAGAATCTGCCTTACGCGGCCTGTCTGTTCCCGTTCATGCAGGCGGTTAGGTTCTTCGCCGACTACATCAATGGTGACACCTACTACAAGATCAAGTACCCGGAACACAACCTCGTGCGCACCCGCAACCAGATGAAGCTATTCCACTCGGCCCTTGACAAGGTTCCGCAGATGACATCATTCATTGAATCAATAAAATAATACTCGAATATGAAACGCAGGGATTTTATCAGGACCGCGGGACTGGCTACTGCCGGAAGCGGACTTCTCATCGGGACAGGGGGACTTATCACCGGATGCGCCGGCAAAGAGGGCGGCGGTAATATTCCCAAACCATACAAAGTCGGCGGCTCGGCAAGGATGAAGCTGAGTTTCGAGCCGTATGAGCTCAAGCTGCGGCACACGTTCACCGTGGCGTCATATTCAAGGACCACAACGCCGGATGTGCAGGTGAGGATTGACTATGACGGGTTCTCCGGCTACGGGGAGGCTTCGATGCCGCCGTACCTGGGACAGACCGTGGAGAGCGTCTGCAAGTTCCTTGGCAAGGTCAATCTGGAGCAGTTCAGCGACCCGTTCCAGATCGACGACATCCTGACCTACGTGGATGGGATCAACGAGGGGGACACCGCCGCGAAGGCCGCCGTGGACATCGCACTGCACGACCTTGTAGGGCAGCTGATCGGGCAGCCGTGGTACCGGATCTGGGGTCTCAACGCCGCGAAGGCCCCGAACACCACGTTCACAATCGGAATCGACACTCCGGATGTGGTCCGCGAGAAGACCAGGGAATGCGCCGGGCAGTTCAACATTCTCAAGGTCAAGGTCGGACTCGACAACGACAAGGAGATGATCGAAACCATCCGCGAGATCACCGACCTGCCTCTCGCCGTGGACGCGAACCAGGGCTGGAAGGACAAGGAGAAGGCCTTGGAGATGATCCACTGGCTTAAGGATCACGGGGTCGTGATGGTCGAGCAGCCGATGCCGAAGGAGATGCTGGACGAGAACGCCTGGCTGACCGAGCGCAGCCCGCTGCCGACATTCGCCGACGAGGCGATCCAGCGTCTGACTGATGTCCAGAGGATCAAGGGCGCCTACACCGGCATCAACATCAAACTGATGAAGTGCACCGGGATGCGCGAGGCCTGGAAGATGCTGAACTACGCCCGCGCCGAGGGGATGAAGGTGATGGTCGGCTGCATGACAGAGACTTCCTGCGCCGTGACAGCCGCGGCCCAGCTCTCCCCCGCAGTGGATTTCGCCGACCTCGACGGCAACCTCCTCATAGCCAACGACCGTTTCGAGGGAATGACAGTCGTTGACGGAAAAATCACCCTCCCGGACCGTCCTGGACTCGGACTCAAACTGCTGTAAACGGATATGGCGATGAAAAGAAAAGAGATAGTGCTTTGGACGCTGGTGGCGGCGGCGCTGGCGGCGAACATCTGGCTGCCGAGGCAGATGAGGTACAAATACTCGTGGGACAAGGACTTGGCGCAAAGGCTCGCGACGGAGTTCTGCGCGACGAGGGAGGATGTGAAGGAATATGTTCAGAAATACATTCCTGATGTCACTGACGCGCAGATTGACGGATGGACGGCTTCCGGCGAGCTGGAGTCGATGCAGATTGCCGGGCGCACGATGTACTTCACGGCTGCGGCACGCAACCTGTTCAGAATCAATCCGGAACTGGCCGCTATAAAGGCCGCGGCCGACTCGAAGGATGAGGATCTGTCCAAGAGCGGCACATCGCTGACCGGACACGAAGCCATTGACGCCGCGACGGTTCCGGCAATCAAAGAGCAGGTTCTGGAGAACATCGCCGCCGGAAAGGAGAACCCTTACTTCGCGCTTCCGAAGAGGATGAAGGTGACCTTCACCCTGACCGTCCACGCCAACACTCTGCGCCCGGGGCAGACACTCCGCTGCTGGCTGCCGCTTCCCCGGCAGGATGTGGCCCGGCAGACCGGCTTCAGGTTCATCGAGGCCGGAGCGGACGGCGTGGCGTACCCTGCGGAGCGGCTGACGTTCTCCGACCCGGCCAACCCGCACGGCAGCGTCTATATGGAAGCCAAGACCGTCCGGAACAAGCCGACCGTCTTCCACGAGGTCTTTGAATACACATCCTTCGGCGAGTGGCATCCGATCGACCCTTCCAAGGTGCTGGCCTATAATGTCTCAGCTCCTGAATATAAGGAATATACCTCCGAGCGGGAGCAGCACGTGATCTTCACCGACCACATCAAGGCTGCGGCCGATTCTGTGACTTCCGGCATCGAAAACCCTTACCTTCAGGCCAAGGCGATCTACACGTGGATCGACAGGACATTCCCGTGGGCTTCGGCCAGAGACTACTCCACGATCGAGAATATTCCTGAATATGTCCTGACGAACCGCCACGGCGACTGCGGTCAGGTGACTCTGCTGTTCATTACGATGTGCCGCTACAAAGGCATCCCGGCAAGGTGGCAGAGCGGTCTGATGATGCACCCCGGCGCAGGCAACCTGCACGACTGGGGCGAGGTCTATTTCGAGGGCTACGGCTGGGTTCCGGTCGATCAGAGTTTCGGCATCACCTCCTACGGCGGTGATTTCTTCCTCGGCGGCATCGAGCCTTACCGCATGGTGGTCAACTCCGATTTCGGCGGCAATCTTTCACCGGAGAAGAAGTACCCTCGCAGCGACACGGTGGATTTCCAGCGCGGCGAAGTCGAGTGGGCCAAAGGCAACCTCTACTTCACCCAATGGGACTACGACTTCACGATCGAGTACCTGGACTAAGAAACTGTTTTGATTTGTTTGAAATGTTCTTTGAGGTGAAAAATCTTCATCTTCTTCC